>JAITVU010000031.1 GCA_031285645.1 Oscillospiraceae bacterium
CGCCCCAGGCTAAGCACAAATGAAGTTAAACTTCGCATAGGCTTCGCACCTGCCCTTTCTATATTTTTAGTGTTTTTAAGATCAAAGCCAATATATGGCATAAATAATATACTGTTTGCAAATAAAAAGCGCCGACATACGCCAAAACACGTTTGAGGCAGCTCTTACATCTATTTTGCGGGTAATAATCATGAATAACCGTTATTGACACAACAACTTCAAAATATGGAGTATTTACATGCTGTCTGCCATATTATATCAAATTCAGGGCTATTTGGAAAGAAGCAATACTAAACATTGGCAAAAACACCGCTCAAATACCAGATTTCACTGTTTTGTGATTCGGTATGGGGTATATATTTTAAATACTGCTTGACAAGAAGAAAAGAAAATGCTATTCTCTATACATACCGACGGTATGTATGTAAAAGGAGGATGTATGGCAAGGAATAAATACCCTGAAGAGACTGTGAAAAGGATTCTGGACGTATCGCTGCAACTGTTTTTGGAAAAGGGGTATGAGCACACATCAATACAGGACATTATTGACCATTTGGGCGGGCTCAGCAAAGGGGCGATATACCACCACTTCAAGTCTAAAGAAGAGATAATGATCGCGGTTATGGATCGTTTGTACAGCTATGACCCCAAATGGGATGATGTTATGCAAAACGGCGCTATGACGGGCCTTGAGAAGCTCAGGGAAATGGTTCGCCTATCGGTCAACAATCCCGCCCAGCGCGACGTGTTCAGCACTGCGCCCAATATGCTTGAAAACAGCAAGATGCTGACAATGCAGATGCAGGGTATCATGGAGGAAGCGGTGCCGCGTTATATTCAGCCGATCATTGAACAGGGCGTGGCTGATGGATCCATTAAGACGGCATATCCGCGGGAAATGGCGGAGAGTGTTCTTTTGTTGCTCAATCTATGGCTTAATCCGATGGTTTTTTATGCCGATACCGAAACCATGCTCAAAAGGTTTGCCTTTGCCGGCGACCTGTTTAAAGGCGTCGGCCTGGATATCTTGAACCATGATATTATTGAGCGCCTGATTGAATACTATGATTTATACGGCGCCAACAAAAAATAGCCGCGCGACGTTCTTGATACCAAATACCGGCAAAGCCGGCTATGCGCCTCTGCGGCGGGGCGGTTCATTACCGGGCCATTTGCCGCAGGATTGGCTTTGTAACATACATTTTATTCTGCGGGGAAAAGGGGCTAAGATGAGTAATAATGACAAAACGCTCACAAAAACGCATGAGAGGCTTTTTAAGAAAGACTTCACACTCGTTGTACTCGGTCAGATCATATCGATTTTCGGCAATTCGGTTCTGCGCTTCGCGCTGCCGCTCTATATTCTTGACCAGAGCGGCTCCGCCGCGCTTTTCGGCGCGGTGTCTGCGTTGGCGTTTCTGCCGATGATCATCATGTCGCCCGTAGGCGGTATCATTGCCGACAGGGTGAACAAGCAGCGGATTATGGTGGCGCTCGATTTTCTGACAGCGGCGCTGATCATCGGGTTCATGATTGTCAGCGGCCACACCAGCATCACGCCGCTTGTCATCATCATGATGATGCTGCTTTATGGCATTCAGGGCGCGTACTCACCAGCCGTACAGGCCAGTTTGCCTTTACTCGTAAGCGGTGAAAATTTGGTGCCCGCCAATGCCGTTGTCAACCTCGTCAACTCCTTCTCCGGACTGCTCGGGCCTGTCGTGGGCGGTATGCTTTACGCCGGATACGGATTGGAGCCGATTTTGCAGGTCAGCGCCGGGTGTTTTGCGCTTTCGGCCGTTATGGAGCTTTTTATCCGCATTCCACATCAGCGCCGGGATACAAAGGGCGGGATGCTTGCCATCGTGCGCGATGATATGCGCGAAAGCGTCCATTTTATCCTGAAGGAAAGACCTGTACTGGCTAAAGGGATTGTCCTGCTTTTTTGTTTTAATATTTTTCTGAGTTCCATGATCGTCATCGGCCTGCCGGTGCTGGTTACACAGACACTCAATATGGGCAGCAGATTATACGGCATAGCCCAGGGGGTCATGGCGGCCGGGGGACTGGCCGGCGGCCTTGTGGCCGGTGTTTTTGGAAAGAAGCTTAAAATAAACAATATATACCTGCTTCTTGTCGTCTGCGCCGCGGGTATTCTCCCCATGGTTCTGGCGCTGTTGCCGGGCGTTCCCGTGATGGTGAGCTACATTGTGATTACGGTTATGTGCTTCCTCCTCATGATTTCGGCAACCCTCTTCAGCATTAAAATGTTGGCTTTTGTGCAAGCGCAAACCCCGGTCAATATTGTGGGGAAGGTCATCTCATTTCTCATGGCTGTGTCCATGTGCTCGCAACCGATCGGCCAGGCCTTATACGGTGTTTTGTTTGAACGCCTGGCCGCTTTTCCCTGGGTGGTCATGCTGGGCGCCTGTATCGCGTCGTTTTTAACCGCGCTGTTTTCAAAGAGGGTTTACAGCCGTTTATCGGAGTGATATATAGTCAAACTTAAAATGGGCACATTTTAAAGTTTGAAAGCAAAGCTTTCAAGTCATGCCATAAGCGTGACGTTTGACTATGAAGAACGAACAAGCCGCTTCGCGGTATCCTGCCGATAGGCAGGATTAAAAACGGTGGGCCTGTTTTCAACTTGTTCTACTATAGCCGATAAACAGTTATTCATGAAAAAAGGGCTGCCGCAAGACAATCCGTGAGGATTGTCTTGCGGCAGCCCTTTTTTATATATCCGCACGATTATCGTAGGCCATTTTATGTATCAACCGGGCGGCCTTTGATGTGATGCCGCACGGCATTTAATTATCAGGATCAAGATACCCGCCCATAACGGTAAATAATGTGTCGATATCCAAAGGCTTGGCGACGTGGTTGTTCATGCCTGCCTCAATGCAGAGCAATTCATCCTCTTTAAAAGCGTTGGCCGTCATGGCGATAATGGGAATGGTTTTAGCGAGGTCCGTGCCCATGGCGCGGATCTGCCTGGTGGCGCTGAGGCCGTCGAGTACAGGCATCTGAACATCCATCAGAATCAGATCGTAATCCGGGCCCTTTTGCGCAAACAGATCCACGGCCTGTTTGCCGTCACAGGCGCATTCGATGTCAATACCCGTGTCGCCGAGGATACTCATGATGATTTCGCGGTTTATTTCGATATCCTCGACAAGAAGAATCTTCTTGCCGCACCAGTTCTTTTTGGCCGCCGTGCCGGGCGGCTGCATGGAAACGAGCGTGTTCTCCGTGAGCTGCACGATGGTGTTGTAGAGCACGGAGGGCAATACGGGCTTGGGAAGAAAGTTTGTAACGCCGAATGTTTTGGCTTCCTGCTCGATATCGCTCCAATCCGCAACCGATATCATCACGACAATGACGTCGTCGCCGGTGATTTCCCTTATTTGGCGCGCCGTGTCTCCGCCGTTCATACCGGGCATGTTCCAATCCATGAATATCATGTCGTACGGGTTGCCCGCCTTGTAACTCCTGCGCACAGCCTCAATGGCCTGGGGCCCGCTTGCGGCCGTATCGCACGCCAGGGAAAACGTGCCGAGTATGTTTTGGAAATATTCAAGGACGTCATCAGAATCGTCAACAACGAGTATGTGCATGCGTTCCGGCAGCGAAGCCGCGGATGTACCCGACGCGAGCGGCCCGCCCCAGCCCACCTCAATTTCAAATATAAAGGAGGAGCCTTTTCCGGGCTCGCTTTCGACCCAAATGTCTCCGCCCATCAGATTGATTATCTTTTTGCAGATGGCGAGGCCGAGGCCGGTCCCGCCATATTGTCTCGTGATGCTGCCGTCCGCCTGCTCGAAGGACTGAAAAAGGCGTTTCTGCCCCTCGGCGTCGATGCCGACGCCGTTATCGATGACCTCGAGATGCAGGCGGGAACGGGCGTTGTCAAGAGTTTCTTCGCGCATTTTAAGGACAATGCGGCCGCCCTCCGGCGTGAACTTCACAGCGTTGCCCATCAGATTGATCAGCACCTGGGAGAGGCGCAGTTCATCGCTGACAATTTTGCGCGTCAGGACGCCGCCTAAATCGACATGCAGGTCCTGATGTTTCTCATCCAGTTTAACCTGGATGACATTGAAGACATTCTGCATCATTTTTTCAAAATCGAACTCATTTTGGACAATATCAAATTTGTCGGCGTCGATCTTGGACATATCGAGCACATCGTTGATAATGCCGAGCAGCTGGCGCGAGGAAGCGTCTATTTTATCGAGGCAGTAACGGATTTTTAGTACATCATCCGCTTTTTTGGCTATAGTCGACATGCCGATAATCGCGTTCATTGGCGTGCGTATTTCATGGCTCATCCGTGAGAGAAACTCGGATTTGGCCTTTGTGCTGGCCATCGCGGCTTCCCGTGCCTCGTTGAGCTTTCCGAACGTCTCATTGCGCGATATTGACGACGCGATAATGAGCGCGCCGGATTCCATGGTTTCAGCTTCCATTTCCGTAAAAGCAAGGCCCCTTGTGCAGTCGTCAAATCTGAAAAAGCCCCAGAAAGAACCGTGCAGGTATAAAGGGATCAGCATGGTTGAGAGGGCCTGGGTCATGCCGGGCAGATGTAACAGGCCCTCTGGCATTGAATCCGCCTGTTTCAATATATAGCGGCGCGGCGCGAAAACCTGATGCCAGTTTTCCGCCATCGCGGCATAAGCAATATGGCCGTCAGGGGTATCCTGCGTCACCAGTGATTGATCTTTTTCCCACACGGAGCGCTGGAAACAGCAAAGCCCCTCCTCCGAAGGCGCGTTCCTGAAAATATAGGCGCGGTCGGCCTGCACACTGTCGCCGAGGATTTGAAGGGACTGGAGCAGCACGGTTTCATAATCCTGGTAAAACCCGCCGATAATCATGGCGGCGGCTGAGTTCGCCGCACGCAGAAGGCGGTTCTGTTCAGCAAGGTCGCCCTCTGATATTCCGCCCGCGAGCTTTTTGAATTCTCTTTCAATGTCGCGCACCTGCTGTTCGGTCCACCTCAGGCGCGACATATCGAGCACGATGGCGGCGATGCGCACGGCGCGGCCGTTTTCGTCCTTTTCATAGACAATGGCGCTCTCATAAACGGATACGATGCTGCCGTCCCGCCGGCGCATTCTGTATTCAACGGCATAGTGATCCCGCCGGCCTTCAATGCAGTCGTTGACCAGAGCGTCGACCATTTCTATATCGTCCTCAAAGGTGAGTTGGCGCCTTGTATTGCCGCTGTGCGGCAGATCGCCCGGTTCATAGCCGGTGAGGTTGGCCACAGTTCTGTTAAGATTAATTTCTCCCGTTGGTATGTGCCAGTTGAGCAGCCCAACACCCGCGGACTCTGCGAGCGTACTCATGGCCCGCGCCGTTAAATGGGCGGGATTACCCTCAAAATCCTCCCTGCCTGAAACGATCCGATGCTGAGATTCTTTAAACCCTCTGTCACCCATGGCGGCGGTATCGTGATCATGTTCCTCTGTGCCGCCAAGACAAAGAGGGTCGTTGCTATTATTCCGGTACATATAACGCGCCCTTTCAAAGACGGGTAATTTCGGTTTAAATATACAGTAGTGTACTAAGAAAGTCAACAATCAAAGTTTTCTTGTTTTTAACCTTTGCGGCAGCAGAATCAATGGCTTTATATATGTATCAAAGCAAATGCTTTTACATGAATTTTATGGTATGCGCTGAATATTATGTGAAACAGTGATTGAAAGGCGTTAATATTACGCACAGCACCCGGCAACGCCGCAAACCGTCCCCGGCGGCTCGCCGCCAGGGACGTTACGCGCGCAAACACGCGCAACGGAGCCGCGCTTTTTAAAGCGCGACGGATTTGCGGCTCCGGGGATTAGCCTTGAAAGATTTCTTACACCGCACTTCCGGTATAAATTGGCATATATGGCTTCATTAAATAAGTTATACTTATAAAAATACCCAGGGAAGAATACTTTCTTCCCTGGGTACGCTACGGCACGCCTCGCCGTTCAGTTACCGAGCAACCTCCGGGAGAGGCATGTCACTAGGCTTACTAATGATAACCCCCTCCTTTCATTATTAAGATGTTTCTATTATATACCCAATAATACAAATAATCAAGTGGTATTTATGGCCTTTATCGGTATTCGTTCTGAAATTGCCGGCACCTTATGCGGCTTCACCACCGCATTGGCCTTGCATATGATAGTATGATACGATCTTTCGAAAACAGCTCGAAGCTTTACAAAACCTGAGCGGCCATACACTCTTTAATATTGAATCCTGTCTTTGCCTGAATGTGTTGACCGGATGCAGAGCTTCTTACCTGACCTTAAAGTCCGCCTATATATAGCTTGAAATGTTTGGATGCCGGCAAAGGAAATCAGCGTATGTATCAAATAAAATAATAACAAACCGTATTTGACTGCCCAAATTTCAATACATTTGGAATTTTGACAACTGTGATTCCTTCTTTATTCCACCGCATCCACACAGAGAGGAGAAACAATGATTACAATTCTTGAGAATCCCGCGGAAGCAACAGTGGAAACATTCGCCGAGCTGAAAACGGCCGTCGAAGACACCACGGGGGATTACAAGGCTATCACGACTGTATATTTGACTCAGGATATGACACACGCCAACGCCGCCGTTACAGTGCCGCTCAGCAAACCTGCCGTGGTGATCGACGGGACATATGGCGGAGTGCGCCATCAATTCACAACGTATAGCAACAGTCTCAGTTACCTTATCACGACAGCCAACCCCGGAACGGGCAAGCAGGCTATGGATGTGACAATGCGTCATATGGACATCATCGGAAATAATTATTACGGGGCTATGGGCGCGGCCGACAGCAATAACTTCTTTAATGTAACCCTGACGTATGAGGATGTGAACTATACGGGCGCGCAGACGATGTACAACCGCTACGGCGCTGTGCGATATATTGGCGGCTCATATGATATTAATTACCATGAGGTCGCGGAGTGCGGCCGCGTCACTTTAGGTGGCAATTTAACCATTAACCACACAATGGCGTCATATTCGTCTTTTTGGATGAATTATAACGCCTCCGACCAGTATTTCAGAGTGCTTGAAGGGGCCGATGTAACGATTACAGCCGCATACGCTGTTGTATATATTTCCACAGGCGCCCAATTTATAGTGGAAGACAATGCAAGGCTTGTCATCGAAGCGCCGCTCGGCATAGCCTTTAACACGGCCGCGTACGCGGCGTTCACAATCGGGCAAGGCGCTTATTTTAAATGTACCCAG
>JAITVU010000195.1 GCA_031285645.1 Oscillospiraceae bacterium
TAACAGTATAACATAACCTCATAATAGATGCATGTCTTTTGTCCTGTTTTTAAAAGGGGGAACGCATTGCGTCCGGTGTTATATTGTGATATTATTAAGCAGTAATTGATCTGTTGGGCATTAATCAGTGTTATTGTATATAAGTAAGCGTATCAATAGAGCATAATAAGTGCGCGCCGCGCCTTCGGGAACGCGGAACAGGCATGGGATGCCCGTTCCGGGTGGTATTGTGGTTGGGCACAGTGAAAGGATGACCGTCAATATGCCAGATCGAGAGAAGGATTTGAGGAAACCCGCGCGGGATATGCTATCAAACAGCGAAATCGCGGCCTTCTGCGCCCAGGTGGCGATGATCATGAAATCGGGCATCGCGGTGAGCGAGGGCATCTCGATCATGCATGCGGACATGGAAAACAACCAGGGACGGGTCATGCTTGAACAGATGCTGGCTGAACTTGAAATGGGGGCGCCGTTTCATCAGGCGCTCGATAAAACGGGAAAATTCCCTCAATACGTGATTGATATGACGGAAATGGGCGAGCGTTCCGGCAAGCTGGACGACGTCATGGATTCCCTGTGCGTCTATTATGAGCGCGAGGAGGCGGTCTCCAAGAACATCCGCAGCGCGGTGACATATCCGCTCATTATGATCACAATGATGCTGCTTGTCATCATAGTCTTGATCGTCAATGTGCTGCCGGTTTTCAATCAGGTCTTTTTACAGCTCGGCACTGAAATGTCCGGCTTCTCGAGAACCATGATGGATATGGGACAGGTGCTGGGACGGTATTCCATTGCGATTATTATCGTGGCGGCGGTTCTGCTGGCCGCGTTCTTCGCGTTCCGCAAAACCGCTACGGGCAGACAGTTTATGTTTAATTTCAAATCGCGTTTCTTCGCCACGCGAAAGCTGATGACAAAAATCGCGTCGGGCCGTTTTGCGTCGACAATGTCCCTCATGCTTTCCAGCGGGCTTGATGTCGATCAATCCCTTGACATGGCGCATAAGATCGTGGAGAATCCCAGAACGCGCGAAAAGATCGCCAACTGCAAAAAGCTGATGGAGGGCGGCGACAATTTTTCGGATGCCATCGTCAAGGCCGATATTTTCACCGGCATTCACGCGCGGATGATCTCGGTCGGCTTTAAAACAGGTTCCGTTGATTCGGTCATGGATAAAATCGCCGACGCTTACGATGAGGAAGTTGAGAGCCAGATCGGCAACATCATCTCGATCCTTGAGCCCACGCTTGTCGCGGTTCTCTCCATCATCATGGGGCTGATACTCCTTTCCGTCATGCTGCCGCTTATGGGCATTATGACCTCTATCGGATAGGGGGCGCTGTTATGCGTAACCGATTTGCCAGAAAAAGCAGGGACTTTTTCATATTAAAGGATGTTCTGCTGCCCGTGGCCATTGTGCTGGCGGCCATACTGATTATGAATAAAGGCCTCGACGCCTTGGGTATGCGCACGGAATACGAACAGCTTGAAGCCGCGCGCAACGCCATAAACAGGGCGGCGGTTCAGTGCTATGCACTGGAGGGCCAGTATCCGCCGAATGTGCAGTATTTAGTCGATAATTACGGCCTGCGCGTGGATGGGGAGAAGTACGTTATCCATTATCAGGCTTTCGCGTCCAATATTATGCCCGATATCGATGTGATACCGAAGGACTTAAGCAAGTTGGCCATCGGCCACGAGGACTGATTTTTGGCTTACGGCCTGCCGCAGCGGCCGTGAACATCGCGCAAGCGTCATATTTTTAGTATTGCGCTTTTTAAGTGTTGAGGCTGCGGGGAATAGGAGCCTGTATGAAATCATCCGGTTCTCGCTCCCATATGATGGATATTTTATTTGCGCTGGCGCTTTTTTGCGTCTTCGCGGCGTCGGCGCTGATGGTGGCTTTAATCGGCGCGCGCGTGTACCGAAACACGGTGGAGAATATGAATATTAACTTCGACACGCGCAGTTCCGTGACCTATGTGTCGACGAAGATTCGCCAGAGCGATGAGGCGGGCGCCGTTAAGGTGTCCGAAATCGCGGGTACGCCTGCGCTCCTGCTTGAGCAGAAAATCGGTGATAACACGTATCAGACCTGGATTTATCATTACGACGGGTCGCTCAGGGAGATCTTTACGCAGGAAGGCAATGAGATTGACCCCGAATTCGGCACCGTTATCATGGATATTGAGGATTTTTCAATCACGCAGGTTTCGGATAACCTGTACAGTGTCACATCCCTGGATCGAAAAGAGAATCCGGTTGAAATTATGGTTTCAACCCGGTCGTAGAACCTTTTGCCGGAGATGTTTTAAAGGGCACTTCGGCGGGCCTGACCTTGTCTTTACGCGTTGAAAGGAATGTTCTATATGCAGCGTCACGCGAAATCAGGACTTTTTTTAATAGAAATGATTATCGCCATTGCTTTTTTTGCCGTGTCCAGCGCCGTGTGCATCAGCTTGTTTGTGCAGGCGCACTTAAAAAGCGCCTTGACCCATGAGACAAACATGGCTGTTGTTGTGGCGCAGTCCGCCGCCGAATGTTTCAAGGCAGCGAACGGATCGCCGGAGGAGACGGCCAGAATTCTGGCCTGTGATATGGATGAGGGCAAGCTTTATCTTTATTACGACAATGCGTGGAACCGGGTGACGTTCGGCGGGGATTACAGGGTCGGCATTACCATCGACACAACCGTATCGCCTGTAAACGCGCTGATTGAGGTTTATGGGACGGACGACGGCGAGACCATTCACACGCTGTCGGTCAAAAAGTACGTATCCCGGTAAGTTTTTTATTCACGGGTTTTCCAGCGCCGGTGTGTGCTGTTAAAGCCGTTGTTTTGCCCGGGCAGCTTATTCGGAAGGGGGCTTTTTTTTGAGGGCCGAAAAAAAGAAGACATTCAGCCTCAGCGTCGGCGCGTCGTCGCTGCTCATTTTTTTCGTGATTCTCACGCTGACCACCTTTGCGACGTTATCCCTTGTGTCGGCGAACGCCGACTATAACCTGAGCCTGAAGGCGGTCAGCGCGGCCGATATTTTTTACGCGGCCGATGCCGCCGCGGAAGAGAAGCTGGCGCTCATCGACGCGGAGCTTGGGAAAGCCGCCGGCGAAAATTTGACCGGCGAGGCTTATTACACGCGCGGTCTGGAGCTGGTCGCGGCTCTGAGCGGGGTTGAGACTTCAATGGAGAACGATACGCCTGTGATCCGTTATATCATTCCCGTTACGGAGGGACAGGAGCTGAGGGTGGCGCTCACGCTCAATGATCCGGCGGCGGCGCAGCGCTATACATGCACCATGTGGAAAGTGGTCAATACGGCCGACTGGGATTTGGAGGACGGAGAACTCAATCTCTGGCTCGGTGATACGGATTAAGAGAGTCAGGCAATAATAGTGTTTGAAATGGCACTGCTGTACGCATGAGGAGGAAAACAATTGGACATCATCCAGTTTCTTAAAGATGCTGTGAGCCAGCAGAGTTCGGATATATATATTATAGCCGGGCGTCCTGTGACATATAAGGTACACGGCCACATGTCGGTGGAATCGGAAGAGCGCCTAGATCCGTCTAAAACGGAAAAGCTTGTAAAAGGGATTTATTTTCTTGCCGGTAACCGGGATGTGAGCCGCCTGGTGCAGACGGGCGACGATGATTTTTCCTTTGCTTTGCCCGGCGTATCGCGCTTCAGGGTCAGCGCGTATAAGCAGCGCGGCTCATTTGCCGCCGTTATCCGGGTTGTGCGTTTCGACCTGCCCGACCCCAAGGATATTTTTATTCCCGATGTCGTTTTGAATTTGGCGAACCATACCAGAGGAATGATTCTTGTTACGGGACCCGCCGGTTCGGGTAAATCCACATCTCTGGCCTGCATGATTGACCGCATCAACGCAACGCGCAATGATCACATTATTACGCTTGAAGACCCGCTGGAATATCTGCATCCCCATAAAAAGAGCATTGTGTCCCAGCGCGAGATATCGAGCGATACGGAAAGTTATGTTAAGGCGCTCAGGGCCGCTTTGCGGCAGTCGCCGGATGTGATCCTGCTCGGCGAGATGCGCGACTACGAAACCATCAACGTGGCCATGACGGCCGCTGAAACCGGACACCTCGTCATTTCCACGCTGCACACAATCGGCGCCGCCAATACGATTGACAGAATCATCGACGCCTTTCCGTCAAACCAGCAACATCAGATTCGCATACAGTTGTCCATGGTTTTGCAGGCGGTTGTCTCCCAGCAATTGATCCCCACTGAGGACAGGCGCATTGTGCCGGCCTTTGAGGTTATGATTGTGAACGGGGCCGTGCGCAACATGATCAGGGAGTCGAAAATCCACCAGATTGACACTGTGATCCAGTCATCCTCATCGGAGGGCATGATCACGATGGATAACAGCATCATTAATCTGTGCAAACAGGGCGTCATATCGGAGAAGGAGGCGCTCATATACGCTTCGAACCCGGAAGCCATGTCCAAAAAACTCAATGTGTAGAAATGCCGTGGCGATTCAAATTCAGTTTGAATCGCCATACTTATACAGGCGGGAAATATAGTCATATAGGTTTAAAACTGGTACAGTTTTAAACCACAGCGCGCTTTGCTCGCTGCCACGCCTCGGGCGGATATGACTATATAGGCCGCTTCGCGGCGCGCGGCGTTTGCCGCGTATTTAAAAAATGCGTCGCATTTTTAAACCTATACAGCTATAATAAACGGAATAAAGAAATCCCCTTCGCAATCAAAAAAATTTTTAAATGTGTTTTAAGCGGCGATGGTTTTGCCCTATCGGGCCTGGAGGGTCTTCACAAACCTTGCGCAGAGATGCGGTCTGAGGAAATTTAAATGCGCGTTGCGGCATACTTTGGATCACGATTGCAAAAAAATACTGGTGATTTGTAGAATAATGATGTATAATGACATTGAGTAGGTAACACTTTGGGAGAGCCGGGTGTGCCTGATCGGGATTAAGTTTTGAATAAAGGACGGGTTTTTCAGTGCCTGTGACCGTCCCGTTGGATATGTGAGGGGAGTAAGTCAATGGATTTACTTGTAGTGCCGGTTCCGTTGTTTAATAAAGATATTGCGGTGGAGGCCTATTATTTTCGCCATCATAAAGGCAATGACATATTGCAGGCCAGCAAGGGGACCAGTTTTTTAGACGGCGCCATGTACTCCCCCCCGCTTGAAATGCTCAATACCATTGGCGTCGAGGCGCTGTCTATGGGAAAGCCCATGTTTGTCCCCATCGATAATTATATGCTGCTGGCCAGCTTGGAACTCCAGTGTTCGCAGCCCGCCGATAAAATCATATTTCTCCTGGACGACGAGGTTTTGATGGATGAGCCGCATCTGGCCAATATGCGCAGGCTCAAGGGCCTTGGATATCGATTCGGCATCCAGAAAATCATGTCCGTGGAGCATTATATCCCGGTGCTCGACATGTGCGATTTTGTCTTTTACGATTACAGGCTGATCGACACGGCGGAGCAGCAACAATTGCGGACCGATATGGAAAGGCAGTATAAAAAAATACAGGCCGTGTTTACACACATCAACACGATGGATTTGTTTAAAGGCGCCATCGTTCAGTGTCCGGGCTGCTGGTACGAGGGCCGTTTCTACCGGACGCCGCTGACAAAGGGTCAGACGGAGGTATCACCGCTTCAAATCAACCAGATCAATTTGTTGAATCTGGTTCGCGATGAAAATTTTGAGTTTGACGACGTTGCGAAAATTATCCAGCGCGATACCGCGCTGACCATCGCCCTTTTACGCCTGGTTAATTCGCCTTTTATCGGACTCCGGAATAAAGTTAAAACGATTAATCACGCCGTGACCATGCTCGGGCAGACCGAGGTGCGCAAATGGATCACAACGGCTGTTTCAAAGCTTTTGGGCGCGGATAAACCCAATGAAATCACGCGGTTGTCCCTTGTGCGGGCGCGTTTTTGTGAGGCGCTGGCCGTGAAATTCGGCATGGAAGACGAGGCGCAGGGCATGTTCCTCATGGGGCTGTTCTCAGTGCTGGACGCGATTCTCGAGCGCCCGATGGATGAGGCGCTCCAGCTCGTGCATGTCTCCGATGTGATTTATGAAGCGCTGGTGGATCATAAAGGCGCGTATTATCCCGTATATGAGTTCTTGCTTCAGTATGAGGGCGCGAACTGGAAAACCGTGTCCAGGATGCTGATCCTTTATGATGTGGCCACTGAGGATGTTTACGCATCTTATGTCGACGCCCTGTGCTGGTACCGTGAGCTTCTCGATGACGCGCCGGGCGCTTAGTAAGGCGAAAAACACATTAAAGCCATAGTATTAGTAAAACACATTAAGCGGTTCGAGCCGATATTCCGCTTAATGTGTTTTGTTGTAAATGGAAATATTAACCACGAATGCGGCAGAATCCGGCCGGGTTTTAGACACGTAAGAATTTCGGGAGAATCACGGGGTGTTAAATGATAAGATCAATTGCGGCGGATGAAGTGGAACAAACGGGCGTATTGGATTTGGTTTGGCGTGTTTTCGAAGAGTTTGAAGCGCCGGAATATGCTGCTGACGGAATACGGGAGTTCCGGGATTTTATAGCAGCGGACGCGGTAAAGGCGCGTATGAGCGCCAATGAACTGTTGTTGTGGGGCTGTTGGGAAGACGACGAAATTGTCGGCATGATCGCGACAAAACCGCCTTGCCATGTCGCGCTTTTGTTTGTCGATAAAAACTATCACCGTAGGGGCATCGCAAAAAGCCTGTATCACACAGCGCTTGATTACTATATCGGGAACAGCACTTATAATGAAATGACTGTTAATTCATCACCCTACGCGGTGGAAATCTACCACAAGCTCGGCTTTGTTGATGTAAGCGGCGAGCAAACAGTGAATGGGCTGCGTTTTGTTCCGATGAAGCATGTTTTTCGCTGATCGGTTTTATACTAAAACTCATTATAAACCACTAAAAAGTTGCTGCTCGACGATCGCCCGCGTACATTCTTTGTAGAATGCATGCATCCTGTCTCGCAGGCTGTCTCAAATTAATTGGAAACTACGCGTCCAGTACAAGCCTGACCAGCTCAAGCGGCTCCACAATCTGCCCGTTTTTATAAACGCGCATGTTGCCGCCTGAAATTTCGTCAACCAGGACGACTTTGCCGTCGACTCGGCCAAATTCAAGCTTGATGTCGTAGAGTTCCATGTCTTTTTTCGCCAGCTCGTCTTTAATCAGGGTCGAGACCTTTTGTGTGAGCGCTTTGAGCTCCTCATATTCCGAAGCCGAGAGAATCCCCAGCATATCAAGCGCGTCTTTTGTGATAGGCGGGTCCTGCCGGTCGTCATCCTTGAGCGTCACTTCCACAAAGGCGTCCAAAGGCTGGCCTTCTTTCGCGTAAGCGCCGTAACGCCGCATAAAGCTGCCGACCGCGCGGAAGCGGCAAATGACCTCGATGCCCTTGCCGAACATTTTGGCGGGCAGAACAGTCATCGTCGCGTTTGGGATATCGGCGGATATGTAGTGCGTGGGGATGCCGGCGGCCTGAATTTTACGGAAGAAGTAATCGGTCAGCCTGAGCCCGCCCTGGCCCGCGCCCTCAATAGAGAGGCCTACGGTATTGGCGCCCGGATCGAACACACCGTTTTCGCCGGTGACGTCGTCCTTGAATTTGAG
>JAITVU010000206.1 GCA_031285645.1 Oscillospiraceae bacterium
AACCGAAGCCCGACCAGATTGGGCACCGTTGTATCATCCACCTGTTTAAAGGGGTTGTTGTAGTACACCATAAGGCCGATAAAACTCATGGCGGCAAGCACAAATGCCAGCGTCACCCCAGTCAGGATCGGGATATAAGGCGTTTTTTTTCGTGGCGGCAATTGGTTATCCTCTTCTCTTGTCTTATTGATCGCCCTGGCGTATTTTTTCTGCCTCGATTTGTCGTTCTCAGCATCCATATATTTATAAGCGAACAGAATGGAGGGGTCCTGCTTGAATCTCTCTATGTCCGCAATCATTTCGGCCGCGGACTGGTAGCGGCGGGCCGCGTCCTTCTGCATGGCGCGCATTGTGATCTCTTCAAGTCCCTCGGGAATATCGGGATTGATGGAGCGGGGCCGGGCGGCCTGCGTCTGGATTTGCTTGATGGCCACGGAGACGGCCGTATCCGCGTCAAACGGCAGGCGGCCGGTGAGCATTTCAAACAGCATCACGCCCAGCGAGTAAATATCGGATTTTTCATCCGTATTGTCGCCCATGGCCTGTTCGGGACTGATATAGTGGACCGACCCGATGGCCCTGTCCGTGATGGTGCGCACTTCGCTCCGGGCAAAGCGCGCGATGCCGAAGTCCATTACTTTAATCTCGCCGTTGTGAAGCAGCATGATGTTATGGGGCTTGATATCCCTGTGGACAATACCCTTATCATGCGCGTGCTGCAGCGCCCGCAAAATCTGCAGGGTGAAGTGCACGGCCTCTTTCCAGCCGAGCATGCCCTGCCGCTCGATATAATCCTTCATTGTGATGCCGTCGATGTATTCCATGACAATGGAATGGATGTGGTTTGTGAAGCTCACATCGTAAACACGCACAATATTGGGATGCGAGAGTACAGCGATGGCCTTGGATTCATTTTTGAACATGCGCAGGAATTCGGCGTTATCCAAAAACTCGTCCCGCAAAATCTTGACGGCAACGGTGCGCTCGTCGATGGCGTCAAAGGCCTTATAGACATTTGACATGCCGCCCATGCCGATCAACGCCTGGATCTCATAGCGCCCTTCAAGCTTTTTACCGATATATTTATCCATGGTTAAACGATATCATCCTTCCCGCGGCGGGCCGCGCCCGCGCAAGGCAATACAGCCAATCTATATTATCGCGTGCCTCAACCGATATAATCCAGATCTTGCTTTGCACACCAGTTTCTTTTCAGCTCAAGTTGTTAATGTCAGGCCATAATAATGGCCGTAATGTTGTCGGCGCCGCCGCTTTCATTCGCAAACGCGATCGCGGGATCGGCGCTTCCCTTCGCCAGGCAGGGCCCGATTATATCATAAATCCTGCCCTGTTCGAGATAATTGTAAAGGCCGTCCGAGCAGATCAGCACAACCTCGCCGTCCAAAACATTCTCAGCGATAAAATCCGCCTCCACCGTAGGCGCGACGCCGACGGCCCGCGTGATGAAATGGCGTTTGGGGTGGGTGCGGGCATCCTCCTCGGTAATTTCACCGATGTCGACCAGCATCTGGACGACCGTGTGATCCCGCGAAAGGCGCTGTTCCTTTTCCTTTGACACAATATAAACCCGTGAATCCCCCACGCTTGTCATATAAAGGCGGTCCCCAAGAAGAACAGCCAGAATCATTGTTGTGCCCATGCCTGTAAGCGCGCTGTCGCTCTGCGCCGCCTCGAAAACAAGCGCGTTCGCCCCGGCCATGGCGGAATCCAGCACAGCCTTGATCGACGTTTCATTCATATCCTCGCGCAGGTCGCGCTCAAGCGCCGCGCCGGCGAATCCCATCGCGATGTCCGACGCGATGCCGCCGCCGTTCTCACCGCCCATGCCGTCGCACAGCACGCCGTACACCATATTGTCCGACACCCTGCCGCACACAAAGCCATCCTGGTTGGAGCCGCGTATCAGGCCGATGTCCGTACCGCCAAAAATTGTCCTCAAGCTTATGTCCTCCTTAGGATCCGAGCATGCTAACTACCGCATAAAGCTGATTATCCCGCGTAACGGTCAAAAGTTTCGCTTTTGCCTATGCGCCATGGGGCGCATGGCGGCGCACACGCCGCCGTTACGCTGTCCGTACCCGCTTGCACAACGGTTTCCCGGCGTACCGGGCAGCTTTTGCTGCCCGGACCAGCAATAATTCCGCCGGACTTATTACTGGTTAAGCGGTATAACAGTGTCCCGCCGTCCGGCAGGGCACTATCCGGCGCTTTCGCGCCTGAGCTGTCCGCAGGCCGCGTTGATATCGGCGCCCAGCGTCCGCCGGACCGTCGTCGCGATCCCGACGCCGCTCAGGACGCCCTCGAAGCGGGCGACGGCGGCCCTGCCGCTTTGGGTGTGGGATTTGCCGTCCACCGTGTTGACGGGGATGAGGTTGACATGGCACTGCGCGCCGCGCTTTTTCAGCGCCAGGAGCTTTTCCCCCAATTCACGCGCGTGCGCTTCCCTGTCGTTGACGCCGTCAATGAGCGCGTATTCAAAGCTGATGCGCCGCCCTGTCCTGGCAAAATACCGGCCGCACGCCGCTAAAAGCTCATCCATGGGCCATTTCCGGGCCACCGGCATGATTTTTTTGCGTATAGCGTCGTTCGGCGCGTGCAGCGAGACGGACAATGTGAGGGGCAGCGCCTCCTCAGCGAGAATATCTATTTGATCCACAAGCCCGCATGTGGAGAGTGACACGTGTCTCAGGCTCAGGCCGAATCCGCCCGGGTCCGACAGGATTTTGAGAAAATATAAAACAGCGTCATAATTGTCGAGCGGCTCGCCGATCCCCATCAGCACGACGCTTGATATCTTTTCCGCGCCATCGCGCTGCGCCGTATAGACCTCGTCAAGCATTTCACCGGCTGTGAGCGGGCGAACCAGCCCATCCATCGTGGACGCGCAAAAACCGCACCCCATCCGGCAGCCGACCTGAGTGGAAACACACAGGCTGTTGCCATGCACGTATGTCATGCGCACGGCCTCGACCGTGTTGCCATCGCCGAGCCCATACAGGTATTTTACCGTACCATCCAGTGTGGACACAAGCTTTTTTTTAATATTTATGGAACTTATGTAATATTTTTCATTACATTTTTCCCTCAGCGCCTTGGAAAGATCGCTCATTTCGTCGAAACTGGCGGCACCGCGCTGATGCAGCCACCGAAAAATCTGACCGGCCCTGAATTTTGGTTCACCTATTAACGCAAGGGATTCGGCCAGCTGATCCGGCGTCATGGATTTAATATCAATTTTTGCCATGAATCCTTGAATCCTCCGTTATACCGCGTCCATAATGGAATGGTATGTACTGTGTCACGCCGGCCTTCGTCCACTGTCCGTAAGGCTATCCCGCTTGTACGGGCCGCACTTATAGCGGCGGGAATAAATAAGCGGAATAGAAAGACATTGAAAGTCCCACCGCATTCGGCAGAAAGTAAATAATAACGTTCCGGTTATTTTTTACTTTTGCTATAGACCCTGTAACAGATCGGTACCGTTCTTATTCTTCTTCAGTGCATATCTCAATCCATGCCGGGCGAAACCCGCAGTTTATCGCGATGTTCCACGAGTGGAGATTGGAGAGGCTGGTACCGTAAAAAGGTATTTTGCCGCGGTTTTGAATCTCATCTTTAAGCAATGTCACGAGATAAGTGCCCAGCCCGCGCCCGCGATGGCTTTCTGACACATCGATGCCGATCTGCCACAGGAGCGGCGTATCCGCCGAGCACCCCGCCATGCCGACGATC
This sequence comes from Oscillospiraceae bacterium, assembly GCA_031285645.1. Classification (GTDB taxonomy): domain Bacteria; phylum Bacillota; class Clostridia; order Oscillospirales; family Ruminococcaceae; genus WRAV01. The sequence goes on from JAITVU010000206.1 coordinate 3,754, forward strand.
GCGCCGTTTTCATAAGCCGCGACCGCGAGCATATCCGGCCTGTTCGGGTCATAGGCCCGGCACAGGGCGTTTGGGAACTGCCCGCCGGCGTAAAAGGGGTGAATTTCGTCCTCTTCAAACCATTTCACCGGATAGCGGGTCTCCTGCGCTTTGCCTTTGGCAACGGGCAGGAACATATGGAATGTCGACATGAGGCGCTTGCCGTATTGTCCAAGCTCTTTGTCGAGTATCAGAAGCTTGTCGTGCTCAAAAAGCCAATGACCGGCTTTGTCCCTGATATAGCCGCTCAGGAAGGCGTGCATGCCCGCATCCGCGCATAGAATGGCATTGGCGCCCAGCGTCACCATCTTAAAAAAGTTGCCGTTTTCGTTATAGCGCCGCCGCTGTGGGTGAAGCGCCGGTACCGTCAGCACATTTTTGTCCAGGGAAAAGTCACCGGGTTTGCAGTTGTACTCAATAGCCAGCTGATCAATAACGATGTCCAGCAAATCCTTTTTCGTATACAAAGCACACCTTCTTTACATAGTAGATTCGCTTGAAAAAGGTTTGGATTGTTTTAAAGTGACGGTAGTATAAATAAAATGCGCGGCAACTGATGAACCAACATCAGGTTGCATGTCCGGTCCCCAATGCCGCAAATCCCCCTTGGCGGTTCACCGCCAAGGCCACAGCGCATGCGCTGTGGCGCTGCGCTTTTGTAAAGCGCAGCGGATTTGCGGACTGGGCGGGTTCGCCTTTTATTACACAATACAAGGCCGGAGGCACTGTATTAACAAAAACACATCGCCATAAACTATATCTTCCGCTCAAAAGCGGCCATAAAGAAACAGTCCCCGCCAAATTCCCCCGTCAGGGTCCGCTCCGGCGCCCCGCCCAGCACATCCGGCAGTGGCGCGGGGGCAAACGCTTTGTACTCTTCAAGGAAGCGTGCGGCGACAGCCTCGTTCTCCGCCGGATTCAGCGTGCATGTCGAATAGATCAGGCGCGCGCCCTCTTTACAATATTGTGAAGCGGCGCTGAGGATTTTATACTGGATATTGGCAATATGTGAAAAATCTTCCAGATCTTTGTAGCGGATTTCAGGTTTCCGGCGAATGACGCCAAAGCCGGAACAAGGCACATCGCAGAGCACGCGGTCAAATTTCCCCAGTCCCGGATGTTCCTTACCCATATCGGCGTGGACAACCTTCATATTGTTGGCCCACATCACGATCGCCTGTTCCGCCATACGCGCGGCGCGCTGTTCGTGCAGCTCGGCGGAGACAAGTTCTCCCCGGCCCTCCATAATCTGGGCCAGGGTAAACGATTTCCCGCCCGGCGCCGCGCAGGTATCCAGCACCCGCATCCCGGGCCCGGCTTCCAGCGCAAGGCAGCAAAGCTGGCTTGACTTATCCTGGACATGAAAAAGCCCCTGCATAAAGGACGACAAACGCCCCAGGGCCCCCTGGCCGGACAAGACGATACACTCCGGCAGCATGTCGTCCGCCACGGCGGTCACGCCTTCCTCGCGCAGCTGAGCCAGCAACTTGTCCCTGGTCGTTTTAAGCGTGTTGGTCCGTATATAAACCGGCGGCCTGCCCAGGGAGGCCCGCAGGATTTCGAGCGTTTTATCATAGCCGTAGCTGTCCAGCCATAAGCGGATCAGCGCCTGTCCGACCGAAAATTCAATGCTGAGGCGTTTTTCAAGCGGCAACCTCGGCGCCGGCACTCTCTTACCGCCCTTGATAAAGGCCCGCAGGACGGCATTGATAAATCCGGCCGCCCTGGCCGCCCTCATTTTCCGGGCCAGCTCGACAGCTTCGTCGACGGCGGCGTAGTCCGGCACCGAATCCATATAGAGCAGCTGGTATACAGTCATGCGCAGGATAATGCGGACCGTGTCGGTTAAATCGGCGGGCTTTTGCCTCGCATGCGCCGCGATGCATGTGTCAAGTGTGATCAGGCGTTCGAGCACGCCGTAAAAAAGCGCGCCGACAAAGGCCTCGTCGCGGGCGTCGAGCGTGCCCGCGTGCACGGCCGAATCCAGCGTGAGGTTGGACCAGGACTGGCTCCGTTCAACCCGCAGCAGCGCTTCCGCTGTGATTTGTCTCGCGCTTTTCATAGATCCTCCACTTTTCACGTCCATGCAGGGCCGTTTTAGATATCCTCAATATCAGATCGGTCCTCACAGGAATAAACAATATGGTTTATACATGTGAACCGAGCGGCCAATCACATAACCGCTACGCGGTTATGTACGCGCCTCACGGCGCGGCATGCGCTGAAAGCGCATGATTGGCCGCCTACGTTCAAACTGATCGCTCTTGTGTCAGGCGCCTTTTAAGTCACAGCCCCGGCGCCCGGCACATCTCGCCGCCCTGAAGCCGTTTTCCGCGGATAAAGTCGGCGCCGCTCATGGCCTTTTTCCCCTCAGGTTGGACTGTGAGAAACTCGACGGCCCCGTCCTTGCAGGCCACAATAAAGCGCTGTGTGTCCAGTATAGCGCCCGGTTTTCCCAAAATCTCCGGAACCGGCGCGGCGGCCAATATTTTTATAAGCTTACCGTCCAGGGTTGTCTTTGCCATCGGCGCGGGATTGAGCCCGCGCACCAGGCAGCATATTTCCTTTGGTGTTTTGTTAAAATCAAGGATCGCCATACCCTTGTCTATCATGGGCGCGTATGTGGCCCGCGTATCATCCTGCCGCATGCGCGGGGCGGTGCCGCTTTCAATCAGGCCGATTGTGTCACGCAAAACCCGCGCGCCAAGGGCCGAGAGGCGATCAAACAGCTCACCCGCCGTCTCGTCCGGGCCGATGGGCGTTTCCCTCGCAAGGATTAAATCTCCCGTGTCGAGCCCGGCGTCCATATACATTGTCGTGACGCCCGTTACATTGTCGCCACCGATGACCGACCACTGTATCGGCGCGGCGCCGCGCAGCCTCGGGAGCAAGGACGCGTGTACATTGACACAGCCCAATCGGGGCGCGCTGAGGATATCAGCCGGCAATAATCTCCCGTAGGCGACGACAACGGCCAAATCCGGCGCGAGCGCGCGCAGAAAAGCGGCGACTTGGCCGTCCTTCAGTTTTGTGGGTTGGTACACAGGAATTTCATGAGCCTGCGCCAGTTCCTTGACAGGGGGCGGCGACAGTTTATAGCCCCGGCCCTTCGGCCGGTCGGGCTGGGAAAAGACAGCCTGAATATGGTGCCCGTCATCTATCAGTGCTTCAAGGCAAGGCACAGCGAAATCCGGCGTCCCCATAAAAACTATATTCAAATTTCAACCTCCGGATATAAGGCAACAGTTAGTATGGCGCTGTTCGCCTGACTTTATCTCCCGTCCTGATAATGTCAACTTTTTTCGTCCTCGTCATCCTCGATCATCTCCGTCGCCAAATCGACAAACAATTTTCCATTGAGATGGTCGATCTCGTGGCAGAACGCGCGGGCTTTAAGCCCTTCGCCCCACATTTCAATCAAATCGCCGTTGCGGTCCTGCGCGCGCACTTTTACGCGCATGGGCCGCTCGACCATACCGTATTCCCCGGGGAAAGAAA
>JAITVU010000218.1 GCA_031285645.1 Oscillospiraceae bacterium
ATGCCTGTCCCAAAAAGTAAAAAGACTGCCCGTCGCTAAAATCGAACCGCGCCCTCCGCCCGTTTCTTTCCTCAACGACGGCGCGGTGCCGGGTAATCCAGTCCGTGTGCCGCGTTACAAACAAATCTACATCTCTTTTCGGCATCCGGACCGGGCAGCGCACCTCAACCGTGCCGTCCGGTTTAATCGCAATGGAAATGGTCTTGCGCTTTGCTCTGATCAACGTATATTCCATACCGGCTCCCCGTGTTTGTTCTTTTCCTCCCGCGCGGCTTCACCCAGTGAACGCGCACGCCTCCGGCGTGCCGTCAGGCATATGCCTGACGCTTCAAAACCGGAACGGTTTTGAAGGACGTTCACGATCAAGACCCGCGTATCTCCCGATCACGCCGTTACTCCATCTGGAAGCAGCCTGAAACATTCAGGACAGGCAAAAATGCGCGAACCGACTGGACGGATGATACCGGCCCTTACGCCTCGCTTTCGCCCGAACTATCGTCCCCCGTTTCAGACACGTCGGCATCCTGCGCCGCCTGCTCGAGCGCCTTTGCCTGCGCCGCGCGCTCGTCTTTAAGGCGCTGGGGGCCGCTGTTAACGCCCGCCCTGACGTCATAGCCGAAATATTCGTCGAACAATGCCTTAGCCACAGGCGCGCCCGTATAGCCGTGCCAGCCCTTTTCGATCACAACGGCGATGGCGACCTCGGGGTCGTCGGCGGGCGCGAAGCAGATAAAGGTGGAGTTGGGCAGCTCCGTCGACGTCTCCGGCGTACCCGTTTTGGACGCCACATCGACGGGATAATTTGAAAAGGTGCCGCGCGCGGACCCGGTGCGGGACGCCGCGACCATGCCGCGCACAACAATCTCAAACGCTTCCGGCTCGATATCCATATGGGCGGCCACCTCCGGGGGAAATGTCTGAAGCACGCGGCCGGTGGAGTACTCGCGAATGTCGTTGATGATGGTCAGTTTCATCCTGTCGCCGCGGTTCGCGATCGTCGCCGCGTAATTGGCGAGCTGGACAGGCGTGTAGAGATTGAGAAGCTGGCCGATGGACGACTGCAGGGTATCGCCGGCAAACCACTCCTCGCCGCGCTGTTCCTTCTTAACCTCGGGCGTGGAGCGCTGGCCTCTCGCCTCGGCGATTTCAAGGCCCGTATACTCGCCGAGCCCCAGCTCCTTCGCTGTCAGCTCAATGGTTTCGATACCCGTCCGGCGGCCGACATCATAAAAGAAGATGTTGCACGAGTAGCTGAGAGCCCTGTTGATGGAGATGTGCCCGTGCACATCCAAACATTTCGGGCGGTAATCCTGATAAAAGGTATAGGTGCCGCCGCACATGACGGTGGAACCCTCGTCGATGACATGGCTGCGCAGGCCCGCCAGCGCGACCGTGGGCTTAAAGGTGGAGCCCGGCGCGTACTGCCCTGAAAGCGCCCTGTTGACAAGGGGAGCGAGGGGGTCCTGCGAAATGGTCTTGTATTCCTGCTTGTACGTCGTCAGGTCATACGACGGGAACGTGGCGGCGGCCAGCATTTTGCCGGTTTTGACGTCGAGCATGACGACGGCCCCGCTGTCGGCTTCCTTGCCCTGTCCGGCTGGCGCCGTATCCTGCAAATAGTCGATCTGCGCCTCAAGCGCTTCCTGGGCCGTGCGCTGAAGCGCCGAATCAATGGTCAGCGACACAGTATTGCCCGGGATAGGCGTCACGGTCTCGGTGGCCTCAATGAGGTCCCCGTATGAGTATGTGTAAATTTCCCTCTTCCCGTCGGTCCCGCGCAAATAGGATTCCAGTTCGCCCTCCGCGCCGTTTTTACCGATCAGGTCGTTGAGCGCGTAGCCTTTGTCCTTCAGTTCCTGATACTCCTCGGCGTACATGGGGCCGATCGTGCCGATGATGTGCGGCGCCAGATCGCCCACGGGATTGTAGCGGATGGCGCTCTCGATCACGTCAACACCGAGGAACTCATAGCTGTGCTCCTTGACCTGGATCACGCTGTCGATGCGGATATCGGTGGCGAATGTGTAGGGCGTGCTCATTGAAAACCCGCGCTGTTCCATGTCATAGCGCACACCGGCGATTTTTCGCGCGTCCATAAGGCTGAAATCCTCGAGTTTGTAGCGGTCCACAAGCCAATACATGGTGTCTTCGGCCGTGGCGTAGTCGGCGGCGTTGACAAGCTTGCGCAGCCGCGCGATCTCGTCGTCGGCCCCGGATTCAAAGGAGAAGGGCGCCTGCCGCGTAATGGGCAGGGAATCGATCCACTCCTCGTCGAGATCCTCAAAGAGGTTGATCAGCTTGAGTATAATCTCGTTGCGCTGCTGCGTCTCCTTGGACGCGGGGAAGAACGCCTGGTCTATGATGACGTCGTAGCCCATGCGGTTCGCGGCCAGGGGATTGCCGTCCTTATCGACGATTTCACCGCGCACGGCCTTTATTGTCTGGGTGCTGACACGGCGCCCATTGAGAATTTGCCTGTAAACCTCGGCGTCGACAATTTGTATCTGCATAAGCCTGGCGATAAAAAAAACCACCACGGCCAACGTCAGCAGCATGATAATCCATCGGCGAATTCTCATTGTCATGGGTTTCAACGCACGTACCCCCTTTGTCTCCCGCTTCATTCATTGCCGCGCGCCCGCGCGGATATCGGCCGGGCTCACAGCACGTTATTGGTCTTTCAAAACTCTTTCAAAGCGTCGGAAGACGCCGCGCATGGAATAAAAGACAATCGGAGAAATTAACGTGGAGAAAAGCACCGTGGGCAAGGTTTGATTCACATAAATGCGCCACACATCATCGTATCCCCACATACCGTATAAAAACAGAAACTCAAGGCTGCCGCGCAAGAGCATAAAAATAAAGACAAACATCATGCAGCCCAGCATATTGCAGCGCATAAGATAGATCACGAGCAGCCCCACTGCGATGCAGTAGACACAGGTCAGAAACCCGTTAAAGCCAAAAAGCAAAAAGCCGCCTATGTCGCAGAGCAGCCCGGCGGCGGCCCCATAAATGCCGCCGATAAACTCCCCCTCAAACATAGCCAGCGCAATAGCCGCGGGAATAACCCATATGGGCTTGATGCCCCGGATGACAAAAAGCCCGGGCACCGTTTGCACAACATATAAAATCAAAAAGAGCAGGCAATAGACGGCGTGCCGCAAAATCGTAATGTACTTGGTGTTGTTCACTTTTCGCCCTGTCCTTCAAAGTAGGTAATGACAAACACATCCTTGACCGCCGCGATGTCGGCCGCGGGTTTTATCACGGCCGCGAGGCTCGTCCCGTGGCTGTTCGGCGTCACCTCGCTCACAATCCCGACAAGCAAATCCTTGGGAAACATGCTGCCGCCGCTTGTGAGGATGATGTCGCCCCTGGCGACATTGCTGTCGCGCGGCAAATACTCCATCTGGCACAGGCCCTGTTCGGCGAGGGTGACCGTGCCCGACACAATGCCGATATCACGGGTCATACTGTCGTATACGCCCACATCCACCGTGACATCCAAAATGGTGACAACCTTGGCGTATGTCACGCCTGTTTCGTATATATAACCCACCAGGCCGTCGGCCGTCATCACGGGATCGAGGCGCGACACGCCGTTGAGCGTGCCCTTATCAATGGTGAACGAATAAAACCGGCCCACAGCTTCGCGCGCGATGACGGAGGCCGTCTCGATCACAAGATCCTGCCGGTTTTCCATGACGCCGATGATTTGGCGGAACTGCTCATTCTCATGTTTCAGTTTTTCATAGTCGGCCAGATTGCGCCGCAGCTCGTTGACCTCGGTCTGAAGCGCGGCGTTTTCCTCGTTGAGTTTTTTAGCGTTGATAAACTGTTCAAAAAAAGACGAGACATTGTCGGATATTCCGGCCGACAGGCGCTGAATGGGCACGGTAACAATGCTGACAACCTGACTGAACAGGGACGCCGTTCCCCCCGTATAAACAGCCGCAATCATAAAACCCGCCATAACGATAAGGATTCCAAGGAGAATTTTAAAGCGTATGCTTTTGAAAAAGTCCTTCATCTCCTCAGCCCTTCATATGTTATGTGAAGCCCCTGCCCGTCCGGTCATGCGTCCACGCCCAAAAACGCTATTCGTCGTTTGTGCGGATTTCGTTGAGCAAATTGATGTTGTCCAGCGCCTTGCCGGAGCCTTGCGCGACGCAGTCCAGCGGATTCTCCGCGATGTGCACGGGCATCCCCGTCTCCTGTGTGATCAGGGCGTCGAGCCCTTTAAGCAGCGCGCCGCCGCCCGTGAGCGTAATGCCGTGGTCGATGATGTCGGCCGAGAGTTCGGGGGGCGTGCGCTCAAGCGTTGTGCGGATCGCGTCCAGAATGGCCGATATGGGGTCGGCAATGGCTTGCCGGATTTCCTCCGGGGTGATGAAAATATTCTTGGGCAAGCCGTCCATCAGGTTGCGGCCCTTGATTTCAAAGTTTTCCTCCCCCTCGTAAGGGTAGGCGGAGCCGATGGATATTTTGATATCCTCGGCTGTGCGCTCGCCGATGAGCAGATTGTATTTCTTTTTCACATAATTGATAATCGAGCTGTCGAGCTCGTCCCCCGCGACGCGGACCGAGCGGGACGCGACAATGCCGCCCAGGGAAATAACGGCCACTTCCGTTGTGCCGCCGCCGATATCAACCACCATGCTGCCCGTCGCCTCGGCGACAGGCAGGTTCGCGCCGATGGCCGCGGCCATGGGTTCCTCAATAATCGAAACCTGTTTGGCCCCGGCCTTGAAGGCGGCCTCTTTTACCGCCCGCCGCTCGACATCCGTCACGCCGGACGGGATGCAGATGATGATGCGCGGCCTTGAGAAAAAAGTGTTATTCACCGCTTTTTTAATAAATATCTGAAGCATCGACGCTGTGATGTCGAAGTCCGCGATGACGCCGTCCTTCAGCGGGCGGACCGCCACGATGGAGCCGGGCGTGCGCCCGATGACTTCCTTGGCCTCGCGCCCCACATAGCGCACCGTATCCGTGCGCACATCCACCGCCACAACCGACGGCTCGCGCATGATGATGCCTTTCCCCTTCATAAATATCAGTGTGTTGGCCGTGCCCAGATCAATGCCGACGTCTTTTGAGAACATCCGGTCTGCCCCTTTCAAATGTCTTTTGCTTATTTAAGCGGCGGCTCCAAACGGCAACCGTCCTTTGCCCACGGGCAAACAGCTGCCGGCCGCCCTGTGCGGCTCGGTCGCGCGCGGTACCAGTCTAAACATATCCAAATCAAACATGTCCCGGCCATTCTCTTCAAACGCAAGCCGGGCACTATATTTAAAGCATCCTGTTTAAAGCATTGCATGTTTTGCAGTATCTAAGATATTATACTCTTTTTACCGGCGATTCTCAACAAATATTTATATATTGAGTCATATTTTTACATTATACGTCGCGGAGCACTGTGCATAGCCGCCGTGTTTTTGAATAAACATGCAAAAACGCGGTTCCTATCCGACGCGGTGGATCACAGTTCTCTCCGCATAAACTCGATGAGCCTTTGATTGAGCATGCAGACGGGCAAGCCCATAACATTGTAATAATCCCCTTCAATGCCGCTTATAAACAACGCGCCCCGTCCCTGGATGCCGTAGGACCCCGCTTTGTCCATCGGCTCGCCCGTTGCGATGTAAGCCGCGATCTCATCGGGGGAAAGGGCCCTGAAGTGTACATGCGTCGCGCAGGAAAAAACCGCCTGTTTCTTATTGTTGACAATCGCAACCCCTGTATACACGCAATGCGTTTTTCCCGAAAGCAGTCCCAGCATTTGCGCCGCGTGCGCTTCGTCACAGGGCTTGCCCAGAATCACACCGTCCACGGCGACAACGGTGTCCGCGCCGATACAGATATCGGCGCCGCGATGATCCAGCACGGCGCGCGCCTTTCGCAGTGCGAGTATTTCCACTGCCTCCCGCGGCGCTGTCCCAAACGGGATATCCTCACCGCAGTCAGGCGCGTCAACGTCAAAATCAGGCGTGATAAGCCGCATCAGCTCGCGCCGGCGCGGCGAGAGGGAACCCAGTACCAGCATAATAATCCTTTCAAATTCAGTTATCATCCGATGGCGGCTGTTTGCAGCGATTACAGAAAAGAACCGGACCGTGATTTTCCGTTATGGCCTGATGCGATGCCAATACGTATCGTTATCGGCATCGCTGCAAGGACTTCATAAAGACGAAACCCGGCACCTGAAGGCCCCTGTTTTATAAGGCGCGGGGATTTTGAACGCCCTGCCCGGCGCGTTTAACCCGCATACACGCCGAAAAGCGGCCCGCATCGGTACGCCCGCAGCTGCCGTCAGCAGTCGGGCTGCCGCTCGAACCGCCGTTCACCAATATAGCCTTTTATGGTACAAGCCACTGCTTGGCTTTTTCGTAATCGCTGAAAAAGTCAAACCGGAACCCACAGCGCTTTTCCTCAAGAATAAGGCGCATCTTTTTGCCTGTTTTCTTGTCTAATCCTATAAAGGCAACCTTGCGCACATTGGGAACCGCGCCGCACAGGCTGCTTACCATCAGGTCGGTCAAAGCGTCCGTCACAAGGGTATCGGTTAAATGGACGGCAATGATCGATGTCGTCGACGGCCTGCGCGCATAAGCCATATCGCGCAGGAATTTATCCTCTACAATGTCCGTGTATACGGACAGGGAATCGAGTTCAATCCCCCATATTTCGCTGCCCCGGAAGGGCAGGAGCATTGAATTCCTAATGATAAGCGCGTCCTTAGGTATCGCTTTCATAATAGCTCCAATCATGTCCCGTGATATAGACTCATAATAGGCTTGAAACAGCGGCGCTGTTTCAAAACAGGCGGGCTTAACGCTGCGAACGCGTATGTGCGTACAGGCCGCCTTTTGGCGGCGCACGGCCACGGCCGTGTCAACAAAACCTTGCGGCGAGTTTGTTTCCATACGGCTATCGCGCGACTCCGCTTTTCAGCGACCGGAGGAGCCGAAACCGGACGCGCCGCGCGCCGTTTCGCTCAGGTCCCCGCACTCGACCAATTCCGGCGTTAAAACGGGAGTCAAAACCATCTGGGCAATCCTGTCGCCGTGCCGGACCGTGTAGTCCATATCCGAATGATTGGCAAGACCCACCATCAACTCGCCCCTGTAGTCGGAGTCTACTACGCCAACCGCGTTTGCGGGCACAATCCCTGATTTGACGCCGAGTCCGCTGCGTCCAAATATCAGCGCGACAACGCCGGGATCACCGATGGCGATGGCAATGCCGGTCGGGATCATCAGCCGCCCGCCCGCGGGAATGACGGCGGCGGCGTCAAGGCAGGCGGCGAGGTCGTAACCGGCGCTGCCCTGTGTGGCGCGCGCGGGCAGGCAGGCGCCAGGCCTCACGCGCATGACTTTTAGTTTATCCATAAAAGTACTTTCCTTTCAACTTTCCATCGGCTTCGTAAAGATGGACAAAACGGCGCTGTTAATGACAGGTCAATCGTCCAGAAGGCGCAAAGGCAAATCCGCCGAAGCCGCAAATCCGCCGCGCTTAAAAGCGCGGCTCCATCGCGCAGCCCGCTGCGCGATACCCATGGCGGTAAACCGCCATGGGGGATTTGCGGCATTGGGGATTGCGCGCCAATACCAGGCTTGCATCTTATCCCGGCTATACCGTCCCTAAAGAACTTTCCGGTAATACAGTCCCCGCGTCTTTGGTTGATCGCTCGCGCGCCCGTCCCTGTATGCGGCCATAATGCCGCGGCATTGATCCGCGCTTTCATGGGTGAAGTACAGCGTGATAAAGTCAAATCCGCGCAGGTCGTCCTTTTTATCGGCCAGGTAAAGCGGTGTCATATTGTAAAGCTCGGTGCAGTCCCCAATATTCCCATACCGGAATTTGTTGCCCAGGCGGTCCGTGAGTGCGCCTTGCGCCCGCCCTTCCGTCCCGGCGGGATTGTTGCGGAAAATCATCAGCGGGATGTAGCCGTAGGCAATGATGCCTGTCGGGATGGCTCCCCCGGTATTTTTAGCCTGGCCCAGCCCCAGTTCAAAGCTGAGTGTGGCGTCAATTAAGCCCATACCTTGTAACGCTTCGAGGGACAGCGTGTTCGCGATATTAAGCCCGAAGTCGCCGTGAACATTCAATCCGTGCGCCCGCGCCCTGTGCACAGCGCCCGGATTCCCCGCGACGGCATGCGTCACGCCAAACGCGGCGGCCGCCTTTAACGCGGCATCCAGCGGCTCTGAGAAGCCAAAAAAGACGCGCGGCAATTCCACAAAAAGCTTTGGCAGCATTTCTGTTTTCAAATCCGCGCCGATCCTGTCCAGTTCAAAAACCGGCACGATAACCGCCGAGGCGGACCGCACCATTTCGGGCGAAAGCTGAGCAGCGCTCTGAACGCGAACCCTGACAGCGGGGTCTTTATCTAGGCGTGCGTCTTTTCCCGGCATGTTTTCCATCTTTTTGAATGTGTGCGGGCGTGCCCGGCCCCGCTCGCGCGTCAGCGTCCCGAGTGTTTCGCGCCGCAGGGCGTTAAGCCCCGATGCGGGAAACGCGAGGCCTTCTTCAATGGCGCAGTCAACAGCGCGCACTTTAAACGGTGTGCCGCCCGTTTTTTCCAGAAGCGCCCTCGCCCGTTCGGGCGTGATCGGCGCGCTGCGCGCGGTTTCAGGGACAGCGCCGGCTTCAGCCGCCTTATAAAACCCGTCCGTCGCCTCAAGGCGAACCGGCGACGCGGCCTTTATTTCCAGGGAAAAGTCCACCGGCACGCTTTGCCGTTCACGATCATAAAGCCGTGTGAGTTCTTTCAGCACCGGGCGCGCGGCGGTGACGTCCTCTTTTTGCCGCGTACCGAACATGGCGTCGCCGCGCCGCCCCATGTAGTAGCCCTTCGTAAAACCGCCGCGTGAAAAAACGGCGCGCAAGGCGTCCATGTCGGGCCTTTCCCCCGCGCGCGACTGCACGCAGGCATGCACGGCGGCGGCCACATATTCGGGGCGCTTGAGCCGCCCTTCAATTTTAAGGCTCCGCACACCCGCCTTCGAGAGCCCGGCGATCTCCTCCACCAGCGACAGGTCCCTGAGCGACAGGGCATGGGCGCTGCCGCCGGAATCAAAAGGCAGGCGGCAAGGCGGGGCGCAAAGGCCGCGGTTGCCGCTGCGCCCGCCGATCATGGCGCTGAGGTAACATTGCCCGCT
>JAITVU010000244.1 GCA_031285645.1 Oscillospiraceae bacterium
GAAAAATCGGCGTAGATTTGCCACTCGCTATGACAAACTGGCTGTTTCCTTCTTTGCTGTCGTTATGCTTGCCGCCATTCTTGTTTGGTTATCTTGATGGTTTCAAAACACGCTCTAGAATATTTTCATTTTTATTTTATCCGGCAAACCGGATTCAATAACAATATGACGTCAAGTTGAATTTTCCGCCAGAGATGATTATCCTTTGACGGAGCCCAGCATAACGCCCTTCGCGAAATGCTTTTGGACAAAGGGGTAGACGAACAGGATGGGCGCTGTGGCGGCGGTAATAACAGCCATGCGCACGGTCCGGGGCGGGACGTAGAAATCCGTGCCCAGCGCGGAACTGTCGCCCAGCCCGCCCGACATCAGGACAATCTGCCGGAGCAGAACCTGAACAGGGAATTTTTTGGAGTCGCTTATATAAAGAATGGCGTCAAAATAGCTGTTCCAGATGACGACGGCGTAGAAGAGCGAAAAAGTGGCGATGGCCGCCATTGACAGCGGGACGATGATGGAGAATAGAATGCGCGCCTCATTGGCGCCGTCCAGTTTCGCGGATTCCTCAATTTCCTCCGGAATAGCCTGGATAAAGCCGCGTATGACAATCAGGTTGAAGGGATCGATCAACCCGGGCAAAATGAGTGCCCAAAGGCTGTTTTTCAGCCCATATCCGGTGATGGCCATAAAGTTTGGAATCATGCCGGCGTTAAAAACAAGCGTCACAAGGACCGCGTAGTTCATGATTTTGCGTCCGGGCATGCTTTTATGCGCGAGGGCGTAAGCGAGCATCAGCGTCACAATCATTTTGAGGACGGTGCCGAAAACAGTGATGAAAATGCTGACCTTCATGCCGTCGAAAAAAGTGTTGGTGGAGAAAATGTATGTGTAGGCGTCGAGCGAAAAATCCGTGGGGAAGAGCAGGAAACGGCTTTGAATCAGCGATTCCTGGGTGGAAAAAGAGCTGGCCACAACGTGAAGAATCGGTATGACCATAATGGCTGAGATGACAGTCAGCACGATAATAAGCACGGCCTGCGATATTTTGGCTGAAAGTGATTTATCGACCATAATTGAGCCTCCTTATATAGTCATGCAGGTTAAAACTGTACAGCTATAGAATCCCTTCGTTGCCGGTTTTTTTGGCAATCCTGTCGCTTGTGACGACGAGCACCAGACCGACAACAGACTTGAACATGCCAACCGCTGTTGTATAGCTGAGCTTGTTGCCTTCCTTGATGCCCAATCGGTATACATAGGTGTCGAACACTTCCCCCACTTCCCTGTTAAGGGAGTTGACCATCAGGAATATCTGCGAAAAACCCGTGTCCATAAAGTGGCCGAGGCGCAGGATTAAAAGCGTGATAATCGTGCCTGTGATGGCGGGAATGGTGATATTCCACATGCGCTGCCAGCCGTTCGCGCCGTCGACATGCGCGGCGTCGTAAAGCTGCGGGTCCACATTGCTGAGCGCGGCGAGGAAGATAATGGTGCCCCAGCCCGTCTCCCGCCAGATGGCCTGTACCGTGATCAGGCCCCGGAAGTATCTGGGATTGGTGAGAAAATCGATCTTATTGCCGGTCAGGCCGAAAATAAGGTCGTTTATGATGCCGCCCTCGGTGGTCAGCATAACCTGGCAAATACTCGCGATGATGACCCAGGACATAAAGTGGGGCATATATGTAATGGTTTGCACAAATCTTTTATACCAGGACACGCGCACGGAGTTGAGCATGAGGGCCAAAACAATCGGTAGGGGAAAAAAGAAAACAAGGTTGTAAAGGGCCAGCATGAACGTGTTCCGGAACAGCATCAGGAAATCCGGGTTTGTAAAAAAAACGACGAAGTTTTTCAACCCGACCCACTCGCTGGCGAAAAAACCGAGTGAGGCGTTGTACTTCTTGAATGAAATGAGCAATCCCCACATAGGTACATATTTAAAGAGAATAAAGTAGAGGATGCCCGGAAGCGCCAGCAAGTAGAGCCAGCGGTTTGATACAATCCGCTTCCAGAGTTTGGGCGATTGACTTTTAATTTGCGTATCGGCGTTGGCGCCTGGACGCGTTTTGGCCATTTCTTTCAACTGGATACACTCCTTTAGTGCGTATGGCAGTATGAATACCGGTGAACAACGACATGCGGGATGTAACATATTGTTCATATTTAAGCACATTTAAAAGAATAGCATAATAAAACCATGCGTCAATAATCGAATTTTGTGGGTATTGTCTGTATCCGACGGACGACTCACAAAAAATAATGGCTTTTCCCATCGCTGATAATCATGGGAAAAGCCAAATAATCATTTTTGGGTATCGGAGATAATCAATAAATATACGGTTTTGATTATATCGTGAACGGCCTTCAAAACCGGAACGGCTTTGAAGCGTCAGGCAGCCGCCTGACGGCGCGCCGAAGGCGTGCGTGTTCACAATGTGTGGTGCGAAGGCCCTTGGCAGCCCCAGTCGCGCGTACGCGCGACTGCTTCAAAAACGGTCTGTTTTTGAAGTTCGCCGAGTATATGCGTTGACGGCCCGCTTTGCACATCCGTCCATCAGATCAGGATGGCTGATTGTA
>JAITVU010000252.1 GCA_031285645.1 Oscillospiraceae bacterium
AGGCCTTTGATATCAGGGCGCTGGATGATTTATTTCCCTCTTACATTTTTGACATTGCAGCCTGTGACAGCGGCGACGCGCTGCCCCTGACCGACGATCAGCGCGCGGCGTTCGACGCATCAAAAAATGTCAATGTCTTCGACGGCAGCGCTTTAAGCGGCAGTTTTTTTGCAGTTGCGCGCATTCACGGCGGCTATGCCGTCATTGACAGCGACGTGGGCACATTGTTTGATAAGATTAAGACGGCCAGCTACATTGTCAGCCTTTTATCCTTTATCATCGGCGCCGTGGTGATTTTAATCGGGGGCAGGCATGTGGTGCGCCCGATTCTGAAGCTGGACCGGGCCGCCAAAAAAGTGGCGGCGGGGGATTTGAGCGTCCGTATTGACGACAAGCGGTGCGGCAAAGATGAAATCGGATCCCTGATCAACAGCTTTAACAGGATGATGGAGGAGCTGGGCGAGGTTGAAATCCTGCGCAACGGCTTTATTTCGGATGTGTCCCATGAATTTAAAATTCCGCTTACAACCATATCGGGGTATGCGAAGCTGCTTCAGGACGGATGTGATGCCGGGGAGCAGGCTGAATACACACAGGTGATCATCGAGGAATCCAGGCACTTATCCACCCTTGTCGACAACATTCTCATTTTAAACAGGCTCGAAAAGAATGAGGGTGAGGCCGAAACCGAGGAGATCGCCGTGGCAGAGCAGGTGCGCCGTGCACTGACGCTCTACGAGCCCATGTGGACGGAGAAAAATATCGCCCTGACATTTGATCTGGAAGAGATCACAGTGCGGGGCTACGGGGTTTTGCTCATGCAGGTCTGGAGTAATTTAATTGACAACGCAATCAAATTCACGCCGGAGAGCGGGCGCGTCGCCATCCGGCTTTATCATGAAAACAGGGGGATTATATTCAGCATTCAGGATACGGGCAGCGGGATTGATGCCGACCAGCAGCAGCGCATCTTCGATAAGTTTTATAAGGCCGCGCATGCCAGAAATACGGAGGGAAACGGCCTGGGCCTCGCTATTGTCAAACGCATTGTTGAAATTCACGGCGGCACTGTAACGGTCGCGAGCATTCCCGGCGGCGCCACGACGTTTACGGTGCTGTTGGACGGGGTTCCCGGCGCCTGAAAAAACATGTGACACAGGTGTTGTTTGCGGAGTCCTTGTCTTGATATCCGACAGCGCGGGTATGCTTATTATAGTGACTTTACTGTGAATTCGAGCATATTTGGTTAAAAAAATATCAAAAGCATGCGGGTATATATAAAAAAAGAAACAATATATTACTATAATCTCTCTGTATTTTTTGGATTCGTATGGTTGTCTGTGTTATGTGACCAAATAGGAGCCGTTTTTTACTGGCGTTTTCATAAAATACTCACATTTTCGGCTCTGTTTTGTCATTTTTTTAACATTTTGATCATATATATGTTAATGCTGTGCAAATTTTCTTTTAAAATGTGAGTTTCAGCAATTTTGTACTACGCCATTTTCATGGCGTTGTGATATAATTTGAACACCGGAAGATATTCCGGGCGCCTTATTATAATACTAACTCGCCGATTAAAATATTAAAACTAAATACGGCGGTTGCCGTGCAAAAAAGGGGGGGTAACCATGCTTCACGGAATAGCAGCTTCATCAGGTGTCGGTGTGGGGAACGCGCTTATTATTTTTCAGGAACAAATGGCGATTCCACAAGAGAAAGTTAACGATACAAACAGGGAGAAATATCGTTTCCTCGAAGCGTCCAGCGTTTTTGTGGATGAAATCCGCCACGCGAGCAACGCGATCAGGATAAAAGCCGGCGATGACGAAGCGGACATACTCCGCACCCAGATTGAAATGATCCGGGACCCTGAATTTAACGGCGAATTAACGAGTGTGATTGAAGAACGCGGTGTGAATCTGGAATATGCTTTTTCCCTGGTATGCAATAAATACATAAAGCTGTTCTCCCTCATTGAGGATGAGTTTCTCCGGGCCAGGACAGCGGATTTTATCGATTTCAGGGAACATATGCTGTCTATCCTCCTGCGGGTGCAGAAAGTGGATTTATCGATTGTGCCGTCGGGCACGGTGCTGGTCGCCAGTGATATATCGCCGAGCTGCGCCGCGTCGATCGAAAAAGACAATGTCATGGGGATTGTTACGGAAACAGGAACTATAAATTCCCATATAGCGATTATAGCGCGGGCCATGGGCTTGCCCATTATAGTGGCCGTCAAGGGTCTCCTCGATACCGTACGGGACGGCGACACGCTTTTGGTCAACGCGGACACAGGCCAAATTGTCCGTAATCAGGAGCCTAAAAAATTGCGCCGGCATCAGTCCTATTACTCGGTTGTCCATTGATTAAAACATAAGTGTTAAAATATAAAGAAAAAAGGAGCATGTGACTGTGCTCCTTTTTCTTTTGTCAGGACACGCCTTGCTACACGGTCCAGCCCTGTCCGTATTTGAAATCAAGTGCGTTTACGATCCATAACTATTGATTTAACCGGATCAAAGGGATACAATAGGTATTGCAGTTTAGTAAAGCGCGGAAAGGAAGGACAAAATGGATCAGTCAATTTTCAATCAGTTTCGCTTGACGGTTATGGAGAAAAACCTGAATGTATACGGTGTCCATGTTTATAAAAAGGGCGAGGGGAGCGTTGCTCACCGATTCAGAAACGATGAAAATGTGGAGATGTATTCGGCCAGCAAAACATTTACGGCTGTGGCGGTCGGCATCTGTCAGGACGAAGGCGGTTTAAAACTCTCCGATACGGTCCTGTCCTTTTTTCCCGAGTACGCGTCGTCGGCCGCGCCCGGGAGTGAAACGATAACCATCCGGGATCTCCTCCATATGTGCTCGGGCAAGGAGCACAGCGCGTTTACGGTCGAACAGGAAAAAACCATGGATTTGGCGGAAGCCTTATTCCGCGATCCGCTTGTGACAAAGCCCGGTGACTGTTTTGTGTATACAAATACGTGTCCCTACATGCTTGGCCGGGTTATAGAAAAAGTATCCGGCCTCAATATGCGCGATTATCTGATGCCGCGCCTGTTTGAACCCTTTGGCCTGCACAATCCTCAGTGGCAGACTTGTCCGAGGGGGCACAGTATGGGCGGGACGGGACTGCTGCTTAAAACAGCGGATCTTGAAAAGCTGGGCATACTGCTTCTGCATAAAGGACTCTATGAGGGCAGGCGCATTGTGAGCGAGGCATATGTGAACGCCATGTATGACGATATCGTCCCGAACACAAATTATGCCTATTCCAAGGACCCTGAAAGCACATCGGGCTATGGTTATCAGGTGTGGCGATGCACGAGGCCCGGCGCATACAGGGCGGCCGGGAAGTATGGCCAGCATGCCCTTGTGATTCCGGATAAGGACGCTGTGATTACGTATACATCCCACTATGAGAGGGAAGCCGGCGACATTATTCGGGCCGCGTTTGAGGGGATTGTGCCTCTGTTGTAATACTAATCCGCATATAAAATCCGGCGAAACAGAGCGATGCTTTCTTTGAGAAGAAAGCGTTTTGAGCGATATTGAGGAGCTGATTTTAAAAGCGGATTAGTATAAGGCGCAGGTTTTTAGCAGCCGGATTTTTATCGATGGATAAAATCCGGCTGCGTCTTAATTTTCAATGACACGGCTGGTCCGGTTCCCCGCGGCTTGCCGCGCCACAGAGCGGTATCCTTCGGATACACCGTCTGCTTGCAGCGGTGAGTGTCATTATTAACACACCGCTTATATAGTCATATAGGTTTAAAACTGATACAGTTTTAAACCATAGCGAGCTTTTCTCGCTGCCACGCCTCGCGTGGATATGACGTATGCAGCAGGTATAGTCAAACCACTTAAAAAAGCCTGCGAGACAGAGCGAGTGCATTCTATTTAGAATGCGCATACGAGCGATCGTTGAGCAGCAGCTTTTTAGTGGTTTGACTATATAGGCCGCTTCGCGGCGCGCGGCGTTTGCCGCGTATTTAAAAAATGCGTAGCATTTTTAAACCTATGCAGCTATATTTTTCTTTTTGATATATGTATTTAAGCGACTGTCGGCCGATAATATTATGACTGCGATTTATACTAAAGTATAGCAACGGATCTATGCTTACACAGGTGATTCGGATCTAAAAAACGATATTTTAACCTAAATTACGATAAAATCAGGGGTGAGTGGAAAAGCATGATGATTAAAAAAAAGGCGCTGGCGCCCAATTATTACGATCTGTTTTCGTGTATTGGCAGTGCGTGTGAGGATAATTGCTGTAAGGACTGGGATGTCGATATCGACAAAAATACGTATCTTAAATATAAACAGATCAAGGACGCCGATTTTGCGCGGGAAGTGCCTGAACGTGTGCGCCGGTACAGGGGCAAGGATGCCAGCAGCGGCCGATATGCCCGCATCATATTGGATGAAAAAAATACATGCAAGTATTTCCGGGAAGACGGCCTGTGTGAAATTCACGCCCGGTACGGCCCCGGGTACCTCAGCACGACTTGCCAGATCTACCCGCGCTTTGTCAACTTCATTATGGACGATTTGCCCGAAATGTCCCTGACCATGT
>JAITVU010000274.1 GCA_031285645.1 Oscillospiraceae bacterium
TCCATCTGAGGGCCGTTAATGAAATTATAAATTCTTGCCCCACAAAAGACAAGTGTAAAATGCGGATATTTTTCTTGCACCGCCGACAACGCTTGAAAAGAACCACGGCGCATGGTAAAATATTTGTGTCGCGGTCGCCTTTGGCGGCTGTCGGTGGTGGGAAGCGGCGTTGTCTTTAGGCGTAGAGCGCCGCTTCCTTATTTTTCTTTGGACAAAAGCAGACGAATGCCCTTTCGGATTGCTTCGCCTTTGGTGATGGCATGCTTCTTACAATAGTTTATAAGTTTCATTTCTGTTTCAGCATCAAGTCTAATACTATAGCGAATATCCTTTGGCTTGTCCGCTTTCGGCCTTCCAGTTTTAGGTGACATTTTCACCTCACTTTCCGTCACACCTAAAGTATAATTAATGTCACGCAAAAAGTCAAGTGTAAAATGCGGATATTTGTCTTGCTCCGCCGACAACGCTTGAAAAGAACCGCGGCGCATGATAAAATATTTGTGCCGCAGTCGCTTTTGGCGGCTGTCGGTGCTGGGAAGCGGTATGCATCTTCAGGTGGAGGCTGCCGCTTCCTTATTTTTCGAGGTCGCCTTTCAGTTTCCTGACTCCCCGTCTGACCGCCTCCATTTTTGAAACGTCTTCTTGTTTGCTGTATCTTTCGATGATTTCTTTGCATTCATCATCAAATTTTACAGTCATTTGATGCGGTTTCGGGTTATCTGTAGGACGCCCCATTTTACTTGTCCCCAAGTCATCACCTCACTTTGGAACTTCTTAAGTATAACACTTAAGAAGTTCCAAAGTCAAGTATAAAATATTTGTTCAAAATAAAAACAGGCGGTATCCGGTTACTATCCGGACACCGCCTGTTTTATTCGATTTTATTATTATACCGATCCGCCTAACGATCAGGCCCCTCATAGGGCGGTTCCTCAGGACGGGGCTGCGGGGGATCAGGCGGATAATCGGGTTCCACCGAGCGGTAGTCGCTCAACGTGGGGCCGCCGTAAACATGGGATTCCGCTGTGTTCTGCGGGTCGGCGGGCGGCGGCGTGACGGGCTGTTGGTATGGCGCAGGCGGCGGCGCAACGGGTTGGACAGGCGGCTCAACAGGCCGCTGGGGCTGAATGGTTCGCTCCGGCGAAGCGGGCCGCGGTGGCGCGGGCTGGTAAGGCGGCGGCGCATACCCGCCCTGTTGCTGATAGGGCGGACTTTGCTGCTGCCACGCGCCGGGCTGGTTTGGGCCCTGGGGCGGGGCGTAGCCGCCCTGTCCGGGATAATAAGCCTGCTGTGGCGGCGCGACCCAGCGCGGCTGGTTATTGCGTATGGTAAAGAGGAAAATCGGGCGCAAGAAGCCAAAGAAAACGCATAGTACGGTGTAAAGCGTGGAATTGCGGGGAGAATAGCACTGGAAAATCTTGTTCAGCGCAATCAGATAAACGACCGTATAGGCGATGTTCAGCAGAGACAGGAATATGTTGACGAGCGGGAGAAAAGCGACCATCATGCCGGGCTCGTAACCGTAGCCGTAGCGGAAGGCATACGAGAAAATAGAGCCCCATAGGGCAAAGATGATGATATAGGATATAATGTTGAGCAGGATCGACCCGCCGAGCAAAATGAATCGGTAATTGGACCCCTTTGATTCGTATCGGTTGATGTCGTCCGTAATCGCGCCCATCATGTAAATTCTGGCAAAGGGCACCCATGCCATCCAGGGATTGGCGAGGCCGCGGTTTTTTGCCAGATGATAGAGCCCGAGCGACTCGAAAATATACATGACAAGTGAAACGCCGATAACCACCAGCATAATAACCGCGAAAACACCGATAAACGTCATCAGGAAATCATAGCCGTAATCGTAATAGTCGTAATACCCATAGTCCAAGCACGCGACCCCCGTTCTGTTTTTTAATGCCATTATACGAATCCTCATTAAAAACCCGCGAAACGCAGCGAATGCGTTTTATGCAAAACGCGTCTATGAGCGATCGTTGAGTGGCTTGTTTTTAATAGAAGATTAATATTAGTATATCACAAAAAGGCGCGAAAAAAAACTGTGTTTATATGTCTTGAAATATAATGCCCACAGTGATATAATAATGAAGCTTGCCTTGCTGGAGTAGCTCAGCTGGTAGAGCAGCTGATTCGTAATCAGCAGGTTCGTGGGTTCAAATCCCATCTCCAGCTCCAGCAGCTTGAAGCTGCATGCAGACGCGCCTCCGGTTTTGCCGGGGGCGCGGTTTTTATGTCCGCGGGCAGGCTTTGTCGTCATGACTACGCGTACCAGAGTTTTCGATTGCTCCCATTTGTGTGATGTAGTTAAACAACTTTAAAATGGGGATATTTTAAAGTTTGAAAGCGTTGCTTTCAGGCCACGCCATAAGCGTGGCGTTTGACTATGAAGAACAAAAAAAGCCGCTTACCGTTATGCGATAAAACAATAACGAGAATAAGACAAGCCGACCAAATGGTCGGCTTGTCTTATTCTCGTTATCGCTTTCCGGGGCCGGTGTGCTATTCCTCGGCGCCCGGCACTGCTTTTTTCATGGCCTCAATACAGCCCGAGCATATATTTTTACCCTTGAAAGAAGTAATGCCGTCGGCCCGGCCGCAGAAAATACAGCTCGGCTCATATTTCTGAAGCATGATGAAGTTGCCGTCAACATAAATTTCTAGGGGATCGCGTTCATCAATATCCAGTACTTTCCTCAACTCTTTAGGAAGCACAATGCGCCCTAAATCGTCAACTTTTCTAACAATTCCTGTGGATTTCATCTGTTTCCACTCCCTTATTTTAAATAATTGCCTGATTGTCATTTTGTGATCTTTTTCTACATATTTCGGATTATAATATATTTTACCAATAATGTCAAATGTTAACAATATTAAAACAACGAAAACTCAAATATATTTTATATTTAATGTCGTCCGCGCGTTCTATACCCGGCGGACTTTAAAAATGGTGTTTATACTATGCCTGATACCAATATCCGTTAAAAAGAGCGATGTTTTTATCTGCTTGTTAATTGGATATTGGTATAAAACAATATATTGATTTTTTCTTTCATGATTGTCCCCAAGCGGACATATATATTTATATAATGTTTGCATCAATGCGGCCAATGAGCGCAAATACTGCGTATACACGGGGCCGCGGCCAGTACATGCGGATAGGTCGAATACTGATCCGGGGATCAATTGAAGAAGCGGGTGATCATATGATGAAGTGGATGTTTTCGGGCCTGATTCTCATCGCCGTTGTTTTCGGATTGCTGAACGGGCGCATGAACGAGGTGACGAACGCCGCCCTGAATGAATGCGGCAACGCCGTTCAGCTCTGCATAACCCTGATGGGGACCATGTGCATGTGGAGCGGGCTTATGAAAATTGCCGAAAAATCCAAATTGACCGAAAAGATGAGCGCCTTTATCGCGCCTGTCATCGGGCGGCTGTTCGGCGGCCTCGACCACCGCAGCCCGGCGGCCCAGGCCATCACCCTTAACCTATCCGCCAATTTGCTGGGCCTTGGGAACGCCGCCACGCCTTTAGGCATACACGCCATGAAGGAGCTTCATAAAATGAACGGAGCATCCGATACGGCGTCCGATAACATGATCCTGTTTGTCGTACTCAATACAGCGTCGCTCCAGCTTGTGCCCACGACAACGGCGCTGCTCCGCGCAAAAGCGGGGTCCGCGATGCCGCTCGATATTCTGCCCGCCGTCATTTGCGCCTCATTCGCCTCGATAACGGTCGGCATTATCGTCGCTAAGACGCTCAGCGCCATATCGGCGGCGAAAGGCGGTCAGCCCAGCGTACGAAAAAAAGCGCCTTCCGGTGTCCCGTTCCTGAAAGGGGCGGGCCGGGCAGGATGACAGGGGATGAACGTCCGTTAATACGACCGCTTTTAAGGCGCGTTACGCCGCGCCTTAAAAAAAGACGCCTGTTACTATTGTCCGACATTACAATCTATGTTGCCCTGAGATAATTTGACTGTATCCCGAAAGGATTATGCTATGAGTATCGGCACCATTATCATTCCGGCCGTTATGAGCGCGATCATTATATACGGCCTTGTCAAAAAAGTGGATATTTTCGAGTGCTTTCTTGAAGGTGCGAAAGAGGGCATCGGCACATCAGTGAGCATCATGCCCGCGCTTATCGCCCTTATGACTTGTGTCGGCATGTTTAAGGCCTCGGGTATTCTGGATATTCTCACCCACGCGCTCGCGCCGGCCGCGCGTTTGCTCCATATGCCCAGTGAAATCATCCCGCTTGCCATCCTCAGGCCGATATCGGGCAGCGGCGCCATGGTGATCTTTAATAATATCCTCAATGACTACGGCCCCGACAGCTTCATCGGCCGGGTCGCGAGCGTCCTGGAGGGCTCAAGCGAGACGACTTTTTATACCATCGCTGTTTATTACGGGGCGATTAAAGTAACCAAAACAAGGCATACGCTGGCGGCCGGACTCTCCGCCGACCTGACCGGCTTTATTATGAGCGCTGTCATGGTGACATTTTTCTTCGGGAATATATAGTCAATGCAACCCGGTAGTGATTTAAATAAAAAGCAAACGCGCTTTAAAACAGGTATGGTTTAAAGCGCGTTTGCTTTTTATTTTACTTTATTATGAAGCTTCCCGGCTGCGCCACACATCCTGTTTACCATCGTCCACACGACAGAATGCGGTTTGTACGTCCTCATACAGCGTCCATATGTCACAATTCAGAAGAAAATATGCCTAAAACGGCCTTGTTATACGCTTTACGCGTCCTCCCAGTTGTGCCACACGTTTTGCACGTCGTCGTTGTCGTCGAGCATATCCAGCAGCTTTTCCATCTTGATTTTGTTCTCCTCGTCGAGCATTGTATAGGTGCTGGGCACATACTCAGGCTCGGCGGAAGCGAACGCGTAGCCCTTTGCTTCCAAGGCTTCCCGCACCTTGCCCACCTCGTTGGGGTCGGTGAAGATCTCAACCGCCTCCTCCTCGATGTCAAAATCAATCGCCCCGCATTCAAGGCAGTCCTCCATCACCTTATCATCATCCAAACCGTCGTTTTCAATAACGAGGATGCCTTTGCGCTCAAAAAGATAGGCGACACTGCCGTTCTGTCCCAGATTGCCGCCGTGTTTATCAAAATAATGGCGCAAATCCCCCGCCGTGCGGTTGCGGTTGTCGGTAAGACATTCCACCATGATGGCGACGCCGCTGGGCCCGTACCCCTCGTAGATGATGTTTTCGTAGGCGTCGTTTTCCTTGTCGCCGGCCTTTTTAATGACACGGTCGATGTTGTCGTTGGGCACGTTGAGCGATTTGGCTTTTGATATAAGGTCGCGCAGTTTGCCGTTGGACATGGGGTCCGAGCCGCCCTCGCGGACCGCCACGGCGATCTCACGGCCTATTTTAGTAAAAACCTTAGCCTTTTGAGCGTCGGTTTTTTCTTTTTTGCGCTTAATATTGTTCCATTTCGAGTGACCTGACATAGACATCCCCCACATTCATCTTAAATCCATATACGTAATCATTCCCTATCGTAAGCGGCCCGCATCGGCGCAAATGAAATGAAACGATTCATCTTTCCGCCTCCTTGGGCGCTCACGTCATATCCTTTCGGCCCGCAATGCCGGCGAAGCAGAACCCTATGGCCGTTCGCCATATTCCGTGTCCGGCAAACGGCTGCTGCTTGACGACTTGGACTCCACTTCCTTCGTTTCACTCACGACAACCTCCATGGATATATACAGGATCACCTGATCCAGCTTGGGGTTGAAGGTGGCTCCCGCAGCGGGCACGGAGTTGATGATTTTTCCGGCCTCTATCGCGCCGTCATATTTCTCCGCGGTTTGAAACGTGATGGTGTAATCCAGTTCTTCACTCAGCTTCTCAAACTCTTCTTCCGCCTCCTCAAGGGTTTTATTGGTGAGCTCAGGCATGACAGCCTCCATTTTTCCTTTGCTGACAAATAAGATGACGGTGCCGCGGTTCTGCATAACCGATCCCTCCATCGGGGACTGGTCGTATATGACGCCGGCTTCGTAATTATCGTTGAACTCTTCGCGCCTTTCAAAGACAAAGCGCTCGTCGTACTGTGTATCTGCCGAAACCGCGTCGTATTTTTGCCCAACAAACTTTGGCACGGTCTTATCATCCTGCGCGGCCGATGATGAGGAGTCCCCGCCGCTGTCATCCGGCGACGTACCGGCTGAATCGAGGTCGTCCCCGGAGATTGCGGATGACGAAGGCGGGTTCTGAGGACTGTCACCACCCGTATTTATAAGATCAGGGAAATAGTTTGTCATCACAAACCACATAAATCCCGCC
>JAITVU010000294.1 GCA_031285645.1 Oscillospiraceae bacterium
AGAGCTGTCAGAACCCTGAAGTCGCCATAAAATTCATCGCGTGGATGTTCACCCCTGAAGCCCAGGCGCTGACCCAGATGGGCCGTGAGGGCATTGAGTATACACTGGATGACCGCGGACTGCCTGTCTTCAACGACGAATGGAAAAAGGCGATCGCCGACGGCACCCAGGCGGTTGTGTACAATCCATGGTTTTACCTCGGCGGTTCCGAACTTGTCGAGTCCGTGGGCCGCATCGCGACCACGCCTCCGGAGCTTTGCGTCGACGCGTACACGATTATGCGGGACAGATATGTCAATAAACCCTGGATCAAAGCCGCGCAGCCTGTTGGCTCCAGCAGCGATGAGAAGATCATATTTGATAAAATCAACGAGCTGCGCAAGACCTATGAAGCGCGTATGGTTCTCGCGAAAACAGAGGATGAATTCGAGTCCCTGTACAACGAATACGTCACCAACGCGGAAACGACAGGCATCGTCAAGCTTCAGGATTTTATGAGCGAAAACATAAAAGCCATGATGCCGATGTTCCAATAGGCTTTTATGCTCGGCGAACTTCAAAAACGATCTATATATTCGGCCGAAGCCGGTTTGTCGTGCAATGATCAAGGCCGGGGCTTTCGCTTCACTAAGCGGGCCCCGGCCTTTTCTTTCCACAAAACTCGTATTTTTTACAGAAGGGTTGATATGTTATGTTAGAACGTTATATATATACAGGCTATTTCAGCGGCCGGCCTTTGAAGGTCGTCAAACACCCTGATATCGGCATGCTCTCCCTGTCCCGTTATGAGGACAGGCTGATCGTTTATTTTGAGACCGAAATGACCGACCCCGATCCCCGGAATATTGTCACGGACGGGCTGAAAAAATACCCCAGCGGCGAGACGCTCATCCGGATGCCTGATATTTTCCACTTCTCCCGGCCGCTAAACAGGGAACACTGGGAACGCAGGGTCCCAAAAGTTCCCAATATCCGCGTCAACCGCCTGCGTTATCATATGATCTCCAGCTATATTTTCTATCACCATCAGCTCCAGGAGGAGCGTCGGAACAAACCCGCCCGCGACAAATACGGAATCATCTGTCTGGACGGCAACTTTATGGTGTTCTATTTAGAAGACCCCGCCGAGCCCGAAACCATGGAGATACAAGGCAAGCTTGCCACCAGCAATTCCCCGGATAACTGGGGAGAACTGATGGCGCGGCATTTTATTCCCTGGGAGGACTTTAATGAACCCTGGAAGCCGGCGACGCTTTTAGATGTCGACGATTATATTTAAAACATAATAATTGCTTATTCAAAATTGTTGCGTTTTTTGATACAGGCAGGCTTCACCCGGCCATGTAAAACAGCGTTGCCGTTTTACACGCAATTATGGTATAATAACCGCAAGATCAGCGGTTATTATACAGATTCAAATGCCCTTTTTCTCGCCGCTGAAGCGCCAACCGAAAAAGAAGGCAACTATACCATAAATCAAGAGCGGATTTATGGTATAGTCGTTAAATGTGGTAGACACCGGGAATTTGCCAATCAGACACATGATGATAACGTCCATGCAAAAGTCATGGTAAGCGGCATACGGTGGTTACTTTAAAGGATCTGCTTCCTTTCGGCCGGGAAAAGTGTTCAGCGGGCTCTTGGGGCATAGACCTGTCACACAATCAAAAAGAGATAAACAGCCATAGGAGTTTGCATGAAAATACTTGCGATCCAGCCCAAAATGACGCGCAGGCCGATGGACACGGATTTGAAGGCTAAAATGTCGCCGTCATTGGCTCTGCTGACAATTAAAAGCCTCACGCCGTCCTGCCACACCGTCAAAATCGTCAATGAGAATATTGAACGCATCGATTTTGACGAGGATGTTGACCTTGTGGCGATCACAGTCACTGTGGACGCGCTCAGCCGGGCGGCCCGCATCGCCGGGCGTTTCCGGGAAAAGGGTATTCCCGTCGTTGCCGGCGGCATCCACATCACAAGCGCCCCATATACCGCCGAGGGCCTGTTCGACGCCCTTTTAATCGGCCGGGCCGAGTCGACATGGCCCGATTTGCTCGACGACATGGCGCATCGCCGGATCAAATCCGTGTACAGGGATTCCTGCCGGGACCGCGTTATACAAAAACCGGACTACAGCATAGAAAAAAAGAGCCGGTACATATATACCAATGTCGTCTCCACAAGCCGGGGCTGCCCCCATCGGTGCGATTTCTGCTATAACAGTTCGGCCGACGCCGTCCCCTACATGAACCGGCCCGTCGAGGATGTTTTGCGTGACATCGACGCCATCGGCAGAAAGCACATTCTCTTTATCGACGACAATTTCTGCGGGAATCCCGAGTGGACGGGAGCGTTTCTGGACGCATTGATTCCGCTGAAAATCAAGTGGAGCGCCGCTGTCTGCGCCGATATCGCCAAACATCCCCATCTCCTGGACAAGATGGTTGAAAGCGGATGCCAAAGCCTCTTTATCGGCTTTGAGTCCATTAACTCATCCTCGCTCAGGGGTGTGCATAAATCCCAAAACGATGTAGGCACATACGACAAACTGATTCACGAGCTGCACAGCCGCGGCATTATGATCAACGCAAGCCTCGTCTTTGGCCTGCAGTATGACTATGTACTAACTTTTACACGAACAAGGGCATGCATACATACAATTAAAATTTAAACCCCCACCCCC
>JAITVU010000364.1 GCA_031285645.1 Oscillospiraceae bacterium
TGACCACGCAGCTCATAGAATTTCTCCTTTCGATTGCATTAGAAGAGTCAACTTTGAAACTCATGAATCCGCATAAGTAAGCGGGGATAATAAAGATAAAAGCATATAGCTCCTCACCAAAACGTGGTAATATTAAGTTGCGAGACAAAACTACCCATGCAGAGGAGAGGAGCTATATGCCAGTGTCAAAATCGAAACAGTTGATCAATCCGATGACTTCCCTTGGAAGCACACACCTCCTCTTCCTTAATCCCTCGGTGGCACGATACCCGGAATCAGGGTTTTGACGGTATACACCGACGTTGACGCGGTGATGATCAGCGTCGTGTTGTCTTTCATGCCAAAGCAGAGATTCCCCGCCGATTCCGGCAGCAAGAGAATCGTCACGGGCTGCGCGTCCTTGTCGTACACCCAAATCCCACCGGGGCCGGTCAGATAGATATTGCCTTCCGCATCTACCTTCATGCCATCCGCCGCGCCCCGGCCATAGGATGTGTCCAGGGTGGCGAACACGCCGATTTTGCTGAGCGTGCGATCCGAACGCACCTGAAAGGCCGTGATGTTCTGCTGGTTGGTGTCGTCGACATACAAAATGCTCTCGTCGGGAGAGAATGCCAGCCCGTTCGGGCGCTCCATGCTGCTGTCGAGCAGGATCGGCTCATAGGAGCCCGGCACGGCGCGGAACACGCCGTTGTAATCCAGCTCCCGAACATCGCCCATCGCTGTGGAATAGGGGTCGGTGAAGAAAATATCCCCCTGCTGCGACACGACCACATCGTTCGGGCTGCTCAGTCTTTTGCCCTGATAGGAATCGACAATAACCTCGCTGGTCTGATCGTCAACGTAGGCAATACGGTGGGTTCTCGTCTCGGCGGAGACTATCCTGCCGTCCCTCGTGATCGAAAGCCCGATCGCCCTGTGGGCGTTTCCCGTGTACATCGCGGCGCCCCCGGTACGCGTCCACTTGTGGATCGAGTCGTCCTGAAAGTTCGTGAAGTAAAGCGCCTCCTGCTTCTCGTCCCACACAGGGCCTTCCGTGAAATTGTACCCGGTAATCAGCTGCTCCAGCTTCGCGGAGGGGTCAAAGATACGGTTGGCTTTTTCAGAAAAATCTTTTCTCTCCACCTACTTTTTCACTCTCCTTCCCCCGCCGTACGGGCTGGCGTCCGCCCCCATGGGGAATATCTCGTGAATTCGAGCCATAATCTCGTCGTCCAAGCGGATTTCTACCGCACGGAGCATGCTCTTCAGGTCGTCGATCGTGCACGGCGCGACGATGACCGATGTGATTTCGGGATGTGCAAGCTCCCAAGCCAGAGTGACGTTCGCTTCTTCCTCGCCGATTTCGCGGCACAGCTTGGAATAGGCTTCGAGCTGCGGCTTGCGGGCTTCAAACTGAGCCGCTGCCTCCGCCGTCATGGGGCGCTTGTTCAGGTTTTCTGTGTCGATGCCCAGAAGTCCGCGGAACAAGGGGCTGAACAGCGTGATCCCGACGCCCATTTCACGCGCCATAGGAAGCAGCTCGTACTCCGGTTGCCGCACCAACGGGTTGTAGAGGTGCTGTTCGTTCACAAAGCCCATGAAGCCCCGGCGCTTTGCCTCGTACTGCGCTCTCACGATCTCCCAAGAAGGATGGTTGCTGGAGCCGATATAATCGGCCTTGCCGGATCGGACGACGCCCTCGAACGCCTCCCAGATCTCGTCCCAGTCCACAGTTTTATCCAGAATATGCATTTGTAGCAGCTCGACCTTATCAGTTTGCAGCCGCTTGAGTGAGGCTTCTATGTGCCTGCGAATTTTATAAAGCGAAAAGCCTTCCACATTGTTCGGGCCGTCCAAGATGCTTTGCTCAAAGATTCTGCCGACCTTTGTGCCTAAGACGACGCGCTCTCTTCTGTTGCCGCCGGTTTGGAACCAGCGCCCCAATATTTCTTCCGAAAGTCCCCTGTGACCCAGCCCTCCGTACACATTGGCGGTATCAAAGAAGTTGATGCCGTTTTCAAGGGCAAAATCCATGATCTTGTAGGCTTCCTTTTCGGGCACCACGCCCCAGTCGCCGAATCCGCTGGATTCGCCCCTGCCAAAGTTCGCTGTGCCGAGGCAAATCTTACTGACAAATAGCCCTGTTCTTCCTAACTTTGTGTATTCCACTCTACATTCCTCCTTTTCATGATAACAACGCCTTAAAATCCGTATTCAATCGCGACATATAGTTGCGCTAAATAACGATTTAACGCAGTTTTATGACAATACAATTTGCTATATGTTTTTAAAATAAGAGTCGCCTTGCAAACAAAAGCGTATCTAACCTTTTCGCCCAAGCGAAAACCGGAATTTCATCCGGTTTTCGCTTTTTTATTGCAATTCTGCGAAGTAAATGACGCTAAATCGTTATTTAGCGCAATTTGTGTAATTGAACACAGATTCTAAAAAGTCCCGTCTATGCATCAGCCCCGGCTGAATGTTTCGTCCACCTGAATCACGCCTCGTTCGATCATCGACATTACGCCTTCGCACATCGCCTCAAAAATCGTGTAACGCGGGCGGTAGTCTATCAGTCTCTGTGCCTTTGCAATGCTGTAGTTATCGCTGTGGGCAACATGGTTCCATGTGCTGTTGATAAAGCCGGGATCTTTGACGACCTCACACCATTCTTTCCACGGCAGGTATTCGATGTTCGGTTCCTTACCGAACCACTGGTACATTTTTTCGGCGATGCCCCGCATGGTGGTTGCGGCCGGAGCCGTTGCGTGGAAACTCTCGCCCAGAGCTTGATTTCGCCAGAGGATGGAGTTCATGAACACCTGCGCCACGTCGTCGGCATGGACGTTATGCAGGCATTCCATCCCGAAATTCGCGATTTGAATTTTTTCGCCACGTCCAATCTTTCCAAATACCTGCGGGTCAAGATTTCCGCAGGGGCCGATGAAATCCCAACCGGGGCCGGTAATATGGCCGGGCATAACCACTGTTTCCGGGAAGCCCTCTTTCCGATACTTTTCGTGAAGAAAAGCCTCGCTCTTCGCCTTGTTGATCCCGTAATCCCCAAAGGGGCTGCGCGGAAGATTTTCGGGTGCAGGAACGACGCTGGCAGCGCCGTGCGCCCAAATCGAGGAACAGTACAGATAATGGTCGACGTTGTCCTTGAGGCTCTCATACATTTGAACCGTGCTGTCAAACGTGAAGCCGATGAG
>JAITVU010000415.1 GCA_031285645.1 Oscillospiraceae bacterium
CCTGGGCCTCGTCACAGTCCGCGTCCTTAAGAAAATGGTACTGTTCCTCTTCCTCCACGCCCTCAGCCGTAATGGTCATATGCAAACTTTTTCCGATAGCGATTATAGCGTGTATAATCGCCTGCTCCTCGCTGCCGTCGGCAATTCTTGACACAAAGGAGCGGTCAATCTTGATTCTGTCGATCGAGATTTTATTGAGATAGCTCAGCGACGAGTATCCTGTGCCAAAATCGTCCACTGAAATCTCACAACCCATTTCATGCAAGGCTCTTATCACATCGTTGAGTTTTTCAATATCCTCGATTAAAGTGGACTCGATGATTTCAATATCAAGCCTCGGCCCATGGGCCGTGCCGTATTCGGCCATAGCCTCCCTGACGACACCGAGAAAATCTTTGTGTAAAATCACCTGTCCGGACATATTGATGGCAATGGTGATCTCAATGCCCTTTTTCTCACATTCCGCCGCCATGGCGCAGCACTGGCGGATCATCCACCACGTCAGGGGAATGATCAGGCCGGACTCCTCCGCCTGAGGGATAAAGTCCAGGGGATTGATGACGCCCTCGGAAGAAAACCAGCGTATCAGGGCCTCCGCGCTTCTGATTTCTCCCGTGCGCACATCGATTTTAGGTTGAAAAAAGGCCCTGAACTCCCCGCAGCCGCCGGCAATAACACTGCGCAGTTTGTTTTCAATGTAAATGCGGTTTTGCATGGCCGCCTGCAGTTCTCTCCGGTAAGGTACGTAGAGCCCGTCTCCCAGCTCCTTGGCACGGAACATGGCGATTTCGGCGTTTTTGATGAGCGTGTCGGCGTCCTGCCCGTCCAGAGGGTAACAGCTCGACCCGATCGAGATCCCGATCTGCACATGGCGCTGCCTGATTTCAAACGGTTCCTTAAACACGGCGCAGATACGCTCGGCGAAAACATGGCGGTCCGATTCGTTCACAAGTCCGGATGTGATGATGACAAACTCGTCGCCGCCCATGCGTGCAATTGTCGCGTCCCGGCCGAAGTTTTGCCTGAGCCGGTCGGCCAGCGCCATAATTAAAATATCGCCGGCGTTGTGCCCGAGCGTATCGTTTATGAATTTAAAGCGGTCCATATCGAAAAAAAACACGGTGATATAGCCCAAATCGCGCTTGGCCACCGCTATGGCGTCCTCGAGAATAACGCGGGTACTGAAGCGGTTATTGAGACCGGTCAGGGCATCGAAATTGGCGTGGTAATAGATGCGCTCATTATTTTTTGTGATCGTGTCGCGCGCATCCTTTATACGTCTGAGCATGCCGTTTACAGAAACCGTCAGGTTATCCAGCTCGACGTTTTGTCCTTTCGGTTCCAGCATTGTGTTGATCGTATCCATATTGACGCTGTCAACCTCGTCCACTAAAGCCGCAATCGGTTTGACAACGATTCTATTGAGCAAATTCAGCACAAGAAACAGCACAACGCACCCGCATAAAGCCAGTACCGCAAGTATAATAAAAATAAAACTGCGCCCCTGATCATATAAAACGCGCGAACTCTTAAAGGATACAGCCAAATCATCCGCGCCGAACAAATCGGTCATAAGGCCAAAAGCCTCAACTTCTCCCGCGCGGCTGAGCACAAGGCTCTTTTGGTTTAACAGGCGATCCATCTCCTCCTGTCCGATATCGAGTTCGGAAAGAGGGCGCAGTGAAAAATCGAGCCCGGAATCCGCCGTGAGAAAAGCGATTTCCTCCGCGTCGATGATACGGCCAAAAATAAAGGTGCCGACGCAAGGACCCGTCTCGTCCGAGCGCAAAACGGGATACGCGCTTAAATAATACATCTGCCCGTCATGATTGACAAAGCCGATGCGTCCTATCTGGGTGGTGTCGATCAGGTCAAGCGCCTCCCCCTCGCTGAACGACCCGACAGCGGCGGGACCAACCCTGTCATAAAGCCCGCTTAAATCGGGATGATCATCAATAAACTCAAGATTCCTGAAATCGTAAAAACCCTCGTAAACAATCCGGTTCTCAATGTCCAGAATTGTCAGAAAGCTGAGACGGAAGAGCTGGAAAGGGTATTCGGTCAGATAATCATCCAGGAACGCGTCATAATCGCCCAGCACATAGTCATATGTAAAATCCCAGCTGGACCAGTCCCTCGTCACACTGGGCAAATAACTGGCCGACGACTCGATAACACTTTCGGACAGCATGACCTGGCTGATCATACTGTCATTTTCCCGCTCGACCAAAAGTTTTTGCATACTTATGTAGTAGACAATATAGAGCGCGATGAAGAACAAGGCAAATGTAACGGACGTCACCTGAACAACCCTTCTGAGCAGGGAAGGCGCTTTTTTGTTCTTAATCCCGTCCATTCATATCACACCCGCCTTCTTCAATATCCGAGCCATGTTTTGTTTGGTCCGTCACTAATTATACATAATTACTTCAAATAAAACAATGGCGAGTCCTGACATAACAGCTATAGTCATACGAGCAAGCCGCCTCACGGCAAACCTGCCGGCAGGGTTAAAAAAAGGCTGCTGTTTTAGCCTGTTCTGCTCGAAAACTTAAAAAGAAACGGCGGATGTAAGATCCGCCGTTTCTAATGCTAATCCACTATTAAAATATGCTGCGAATGAGCTTTTTGGACGCGCTATACGGATTCGCGCAAGCCCGCCTGTTTGTTATTTAAAAGCATAGCCCATTTTCTCAAGATAAAGCTTGTTTTTCATCACGCTGTCATGAACGTCGTCCAGGCTGTAATCGGTTTTGCCATAGTGCCGGCCGTCGAGCTCAACCATACAATAGCCGGCAAAACCCCGCTCCTCGAGCAAATCGAGTATGCCTTTGAGATCCACAACGCCTTCTCCGAGGGCCGTATAACCCAAATAGCCGCTTTTATCAATCTCCTTGCCTTCGCCGTCAAATTCCAGCGCGCCGCCGATATAATCCTTAAAATGCATATGCTTAAGCAAAGGATAATAATCCTTGACGATTGCAAGCGCATCGGTGCCGCCTTTCTGTATCTGGCCGACATCGGGGGCAAAAGCGACATATTTTCCGTCAACGGCGTCCATAACCGTGCGGATTTCTTCCTCTGTCTGAACCGGAGTCCCCGTATGCGGATGGAAACAGCACAAAATTCCTTTATCCGCCAAGCGTTTGCCGATTTCATTGATGGAACGGATCACCGTTGCCTTGCTCTCGGCAAAATTGTAGGCGCGCCTGTCTATCTGGCTGCCGCCCAAAACAACTATTTTGCAGTTATGCTTTCCCATAAGGCCCGCGTAGATATCCAGCTGCGCTGCCGATGCGTCCCATTTGGACGCGTCCGCGATTTCAACGGAGCAATAGGTGGATACGAGGGGAATTGCGTACCTGCCGAACACATCCGAGCGCCCTTCGGCATCCAGCGTCTGCAAAACAGAACCGAATGTCTCGATACCGGCATACCCGAGTTTGGAGAGGTACATCGCCGCATCCTCAATATCCGCATTCTGCCATGTAATACTGGTATGCCCGATCTTTACAGTTCTCGCCATCAAAAATTCCCGCCCTTTCAAAAATTACATCATAGAATAGTCAATTTTCTCTACAAATATTATCATAAGGCCGGCTATCCTGATTGTAAAGAAGCAACCCTCTGTGGGATCGAAAATATCCATAAAAGCACCGTGAAGTTTGCCGATTTTGTGAAATATTCCATAATACCACACATACGCGATGGTTCCTCGGCCATCAATGCATTTTCACATAGAGACAGCTTTAAAGCGTATTGATGAAATGCAAAGTCCCTTTTCCTTATTTCGCTGAGGCCATATTAGAACCCTATATCATCCGATGACGACTTCCATTTCATGGATCAGGGCGCTTCTCAGTTCATAGATATCCAGCATGCGCGGTGTTATGCCCTTTTTCGAGCATATCGCGGCGGCTGTGCCGGCCGCGACGCCAAGCTCCATCATGTTGCCCATCGATTTGCCCGCGCAGTGGCCCATAAAAGTCATGGACGCGCAGCGTCCGGCTACGAGAAGGCCTTCGCAATCTCTTGGCAGCAAGGCCCGGTAAGGAAACCCGTAACCGGAAACCATGGGGCCGATATGAATCTGGTTGCCGTCGACATAGCCGTATTTGCGGGCAACCGTATCGTCAAACTCCGTGCCGTCCTGCGAATCCTCAAACGTCTGGACATAGTCGCCCACAATCCGCCTTGTATCGCGCACGCCCATCAGCGTGCCGACCCTGTCGAGGAAACAGTTTTCCGCGCCGGGAACGCCGTATTCTCTCAGTATTGTGGCGCAGTCCGCCGCCACATGCAGCCCGTTCCGGCGTGCGGCCGTCAAATCCGCGGCGTTGAGGCCGTTCGACTGGAGGCTTTGCCCGCGCCACGCGCCGTGGTTAACGCCGACGATTCCGGGAAGCGTCCCCGGGTTAAAGCTGTACCAGGCCGCCGTGTAGTAGCCTTTTTTCTCGGCTTCGGCAAGCATGTCCTCAAACGTATCGACCCTTAACGCGTCGATCCTTCGCGAGTCCATCCAGGGGAAAAAGGTTTCCTTGTCAATACCGCCCAGTGAAAAACCGAGTGTGAGCGGCATATGGATGCCGTCCTCCTCGCGGCCCTCCATAAACGCGCATCCGGCCGCGGCCGCGACGTCGCCGTCCCCAGTGGCGTCCACGACAGCTTTCGCCATATAGGCGACAGGCCCCCTCTTCTCCCGCACCACAACACCCGTGACTTTTTTGCCGTCCATAACGACATCCACGACCGGGCTGAACAGGCGATATGGGATGCCCGCTTCCTCAAGCATATCGTAAATGGCGAGCTCGGAATACTCGACATGGTTGCTCAGGCCGCCGCCGTTAATTTTATCCTCCCGGCCTGGCCGCGTGGCTTTGTCGCCGTACTTGAGGATATGCTTCACCAGCATATCATGCGCGTAAGAACGCTTGGCCCCCTCCGTCAGCAAACGGTTGACCGGCATCCACGGCACGGCGTTGATGGTGCCGCCGGGCAAAGCGGCGCTCTCCAAAAGCATCACTCTTGCACCGTGACGGGCGGCACAGAGGGCGGCGCCCAGACCTGCGGGTCCGCTGCCACATACAACAACATCATAGTTTTCCACAGCGACAAATTTATCCGATTCCAAAATCAGCGCTCCTTCCAATGTCTATTATATTTGCCAGAAATAATGACGGGCATTTCACTCCTGAACTTTTTCCGTTATTAAACAGTATGAACGATTATAGCGGGTCTGTCAATGAAAGACCCGCTATAATCGCCGAACTCTAAAAACATGCACTTTTAAGCGCCTGAGACGTTGCACAGGCGAGGTCGCCGCAGAGTGGTCTCCGGTTGATTGCGTCGTTAACACGCGCGCATGCGCGTGTCGTCAGCCGCAGTGATTGTTCTCAAATCCGGCGTTCGTGTAGAAGATATATATGGATTTTTGCTTGTTCTGCGCGAAGTTCACGCTTTTCCAAACGCTCTTTCTATGGTATAATAACCGCAAGGACAGCGGTTATTATACAGATTCGAACGCCCTTTTTCTCGCCGCCGAAGCGGCAACCGAAAAAGAAGGCTATTATACCATAAATCAAGAGCGGATTTATGGTATAATAACCGCAAGGACAGCGGTTATTATACAAGTTCAAACGCCCTTTTTCTCGCCGCCGAAGCGGCAACCGAAAAAGAAGGCAATTATACCATAAATCAAGAGCGGATTTGTGGTATAATAAGGCATTATTTGTTATCTTGCAAATCCAGTTTTACTTATTAAAACAGCAGTCTTTCCACAATACATGAATAGTGATTTTTATATAATAATTATAACAGGTCAGATCAAATTCTGCGGCGGTTGATCATGCTATGATTCCATATCCATTGTGATCGCTGTGATCGCGGAAGAATTGGAGTTCTATGAATTATCAGGATGATATGTCCAGACCAATTGCAACACCGGCGACTCAAGCGCTTGACATGCCGGTATCGCCGGAAATCGTTCCGCCCACAAAGCCCGTCATCATCGTCAAGGTTATCCAGGGCGGGATGGAGGCGTCGTTGCTGCTCCACCCCACCGGCCCCAACACATTGCCGCCGACGCGGGAAGACTTAAATGCGGCGCTGAGCGAACAGGGCGTTGTTTTTGGCCTTAACGACGCCTTGCTCAAGGATCTGTGCAAAAAGCCCGCTTACTACCATGTGTTTATCATCGCGCGCGGCAAACCGGCGGCCACAGGTGATGACGGATATGTCAAATATTTAGTCAGTTCCGCTTTTGTCCGCCGCCCCAAAATACGGGACGACGGCACCGCGGACTATAAAAATATCGGTTTTCCGCCCGTAGTGTTCAAGCAGCAGCCTCTCTGTGAGATTTATCCGGCCCAAAAAGGCGCGGACGGCATGAATGTCTACGGCCAGGTTCTCGAGGGCAAATATGGCCGGGCCCCGCTCAATCCCTGCGGCGACAACACATTTTTCAGCGCCGATAAGTCCAGACTTTACGCGGAAATAGACGGGCGCGTTAAAATCCAGCACGGCGTCGTCAGTATTATAAAGGTCCTTGAAATCGATGAAAACGTGGATAACGCCACGGGCAACATCGATTTTACGGGCGATGTCCTTGTCGCCGGGGATGTTGTCTCCGGCTTCTCCATCAAGTGCGGAGGCAGTATCGTTGTGCACGGCACTGTGGAAGGCGCGACGCTTGAAGCCGGAACCGACATCAGCGTGAGCGCCGGTATGTTCGGAATGGACAAAGGCCTTCTAAACGCCGGCGGCAATATTAAATGCCGTTTTATCCAAAATTGCAGCGTGCGCGCGACGGGCAATATCTACGCCGACTCCGTCATGTTCAGCAATGTGGAATGCGAAGGTGATTTGGAGCTCACAGGAAGCAAGGGCGCGCTGATAGGCGGTAAAATTTCCGTGGCGGGCAAAATCATTGCGCGCACTGTCGGCACGTCGATGCATGTGCCCACCGATATCATCTTCACCTCGACCGGCACGGACAAGGTCTCTGTGGTCGAGCGGCTGGAAACCGAAATACGCGGCATGCAGCGCAACTTGCTGAAAACAAGGCAAATGATGGCGCGGTATGAGGATATGGGCAAAAAAAGCGGGCTCACCGATGATCAGATCAATGAAATCATCGCCGCCAGGGAACGCTATGACGGGCTCGTGAATGAAATGTACGATAAAAAGCTCGAGCTTGACACCATTAAACGGGAACAGGAAGAAGCCGGTATGGACAGAAGTTATCTTGAATGCCGGGGCAAAATCCATGTCAACACCAAATTTATATTCGGCAGCGAAAAACTCCTTGTCACCGAAACCATCTCCAACGCGCGGGTCCAGCTCACAAAGGACGGCATCTCGATTTTTAGAATGTAGGGGACTTATCCGACATCGCTGCCGTGCCGAAAAAATATTGACGCTACCCCGAACCGCAAATCCGCCGCGCTTTTTAAAAGCGCGGCGTCATCGCGCATGCATGCGCGATGACGCGGTCAGGGGGACTTGCGACATTTGGCGTTATGAAGAATGCCAACAGTTGTTCCGCGCCAGCCATGGTTAATTGCCAAATGGTCATTTGAGTATATCAGTCAAATGATCAGGACAAGCCCGCATGCACTTTCCCTATGTGTTTTACGGGTTGCTTAATAATGGGCCAGAAGAAAGGTGGATGCTTGTGAGGATTGATTTTAAAGGAAAGCTGGAGGACAAGCCGGAACTGCGAATCGGTGTGATCGGCTGCGGATCACACTCTTTCCGCAATATTTTCCCTGTTTTCCAGTTCGTCAGAGCCAAACTTGTCGCAACCTGCGATTATTCGCTGGACAAGGCCAAACTGTTTTGTGAGACATTTGGCGGCGAAAACTACTACGACGACCACAAAGACATGCTCGCGAAAGCCAGGCTGGACGCTGTTTTGATGATCGTGGGCAACAATGAGTTCGGGCGGCCCATGTACCCTCAGGTCGCGATTGACTGTATGCGCGCGGGTGCGCACGCTTGGGTGGAAAAACCGCCCGCAACGCTCACAGGCGAGATTGAAGAGATGATGCGGGTCTCCAAAGAGACCGGCAAAACCGTGATGGTCGGCTATAAAAAGATATTTGTCCAAGCCAATATGAAGGCCAAGGAACTGGCCCACAGCGCGGATTTCGGCGGTATTTCCATGGTTGCGCTGCAAAATCCCGAAATCATTCCCTCTGTGGATGAACTGCGCGCCTTTCTGGTCGATAAAAAGCCCGACGAGACCGTCATGATGTTCATGGAGCACCTCTGCCACCCTGTCTCGCAGATGATCAGCCTGCTTGGCGCGCCTCAGCGCATGCTTTATGAACGCACGCAGCTCGGCTCCGGCATCGTCATTTTCCACTTCCCCGGCGACATTATGGCGACGCTCCACTTTATGTGCGGCATGTCCATGAACGGCGGCGTGGAGCGCACCGTCATTGTCTCGCGCCAGGGCGTTGAATCCAACGGCCGGTACGGCGGTCGTCATATCATTGTCGACAACAATCTGACGCTCACTTATCACCGCAACGCGGGCTTCGGCTACGGGGATGAAACGAATTTCTACAAAGGCGGCCCGGACGAAAACACAGCTGTCTGGCAGCCGGAGTTCTCACGCGGCCAGATGTTCAATAAAGGGCTTTTCCTGCTTGGTTATTACGGCGAGGTCGAGGAATTTGTCAGCGCTATCCTCGACGACAGGGCGCCGACGGACGGCACCATCGAACAGGCCTGGATCGCCACGCACATTTTTGAAAAATTCATTGAGGGACCGGGTAAAATGATTGAACTGAAAGCTCCGCCTTCCGCCAATTAACACTTTTAGTATATTAAGTATTGGATATTACTTTAAGTATCATTTGATATGCAATAACAGTATAAAGGAGAATCATTATGATCGCGGATGTATTTCACAATTACAAGCTCTACAGCGGCATTCACAAGGACTGGGACAGGGCTTTCGAGCTGATCGACGAATGGCGCAAGAAGGACATCCCCGCGGGGGAAAACGTCGGCATGGAAATGGACGGCTTTAAAATCGTTATGCAGACATATAAAACTGTGCCCGAGGAGACCAAGAAATATGAAGGCCATAAAAAGTGCATCGATATCCAGTTTATGGTCAAAGGCCATGAGACCATTTATTGGGCGCACAACGAGAAGCTGCCTGTCGCCATCCCCTACAGTGACGAGCGCGATCATATGAGCTTTGAAAACACGCCCATGAACAGCCCCATCCGCCTTGAAAAGGATTACTTCGCCGTTTTCTTCCCCTCCGACGGACACAAGACACAGTGCGAGTGGAACGGTATAACCGACGCGGTTAAAATCATTGTCAAGCTGGCGCTTTAATCGGGGAACCCCATCAAGCTGCCGTAACAATATTAGGGACTGAATAATGACGGGCTATCAAAAGGAGAACTTTATAAATGGTAAAAGTAGCACTGGTCGGCGCCGGTTATATAGCCGGGCCGCATATTAACGCGCTGAAAACATTTGATAATGTCAATATCGTCGGCATCGTCGACATCAACAAGGAAAACGCGCAGGCCAGGGCCGATTCCTGCGGGGCCAAAGCCTTTGGCAAGCTGTCGGAATGCCTGGATCAGGTGGATATGGTCTATGTCCTCACCCCACCGTCGACTCACTGCGCCATCGCCGTTGAAGCCATGCGGGCCGGTAGACACGTCGTCGTCGAAAAGCCCATTTCGGCCAGCGTTGAAGACGCCGAAACCATGGTCGCGGAGGCCAAAAAGTGCGGCGTCAAGCTGATGACGGCCTTCAACATGCGTTTCCGCCCGGGCTATATCAAGCTGAAAGCGATTGTGGAAAGCGGGAAGCTCGGCACGCCCACCACATACTGGTGCCAGCGCCACGGCCTGCGCGTCGACGCCGCCAACAAATGGAGCACCGATCCCATGCTGCTCACCGGTATGAGTATCCAGTCCCTTTCCCACGACATCGACACCATGCGCTGGATTGCGGGCGAGGTTGTGGATGTGCGCGCCATTGTTCAGGCATCCAGGCCCAATCTGCCTGATTTTGACGACAACTCCAACGCCATTTTCCGCATGGCGAACGGCTCAAGCGCCAACTTCCAGTCCAGCTGGTCCTCCCACCTCTCCTTCAACACAAGGGGCTTCCTCGGCACAAAGGGCACGGCGTATAGATCG
>JAITVU010000028.1 GCA_031285645.1 Oscillospiraceae bacterium
CAATACTTGTAAGCTCTTTGACATTCATAACCGTCCCCCGCTTTTAGCGCGCACGGGCATACGGAAGTCAACTTTTAAAACCGGACGCAGATAAGATTTGCGCCCTACTCGGCCAAACCCACTTTAATCCAGGCCCTTTCCAAAGTTGATTGCAGTAAAAAAAACCGGGCGCGTCATGATCCGCTCCTTTTCCGCGTGAAAGTCCACGCGCACACCAAAGACGTCAGGGGAATCACCATCAGCAGGCCCGCAACACCCACCAATGACTGCAGCACCTCCACAACGATCATCTCTTTGTTAAGCAAAATGATGAGTGAATCGTTGTAGGCCGCAAGCAAAACAACCAGTGACATGGAACTGCCTATATAAGCCAAAATCAATGTGTTTGACATCGTGCCGATAATATCCCGCCCAATATTCATGCCGGAACGCAATACATCGCGCATCCCCAGCGACGGATTGGTCTGGAAAACCTCATGCAGCGCGGAGGAAATTGAAATCGCGACGTCCATCACGGCGCCCAGCGCGCCGATTGTGATTGACGCGAATATAATGGCCTTCAAATCAATCGGTTTATCGGGATTCAGATAGAGCAGAAACACCGCGTCCTCATTGATCAGGCCGGTCAGGCCGAGGAAGCCGTCCATAACCGCCGTCATCAGCCCCGAGGCGAGAAAGCCGAAGAGACAGCCCACCGCCGAGCACAGGCTTTTCCGGCTGGCGCCGTTCACGATAAGAATAGTCATGGCAATAATAAAAATCCCGATAATGATTGTCGCCGCATATATGTTTTTCCCCGACAGGATAGAC
Source organism: Oscillospiraceae bacterium (assembly GCA_031285645.1). Classification (GTDB taxonomy): domain Bacteria; phylum Bacillota; class Clostridia; order Oscillospirales; family Ruminococcaceae; genus WRAV01. Next base: position 811 of record JAITVU010000028.1, read on the forward strand.
GGGATAAACACCATGAATATGGCGAGGCAGGTGAAGACCAGCGACACAATGGTGTGCACGCCCTTAATCCGCCCAAAAGCAAGCATCAGAGCGACCACGAACACCGCCATGCCAATGAGATAGTCCGTGCGGCGGTAATCCTGAAGCACCCAGCTCGAACCGCTGTTATCGTCCGGCGCGTACTGCAAAAACACTTTATCCCCACTGCCGACAGGGGCCAGTTTGTAAGGGGAAAAAGGGCTGTCAATGTGAACAGCCTTTACAGTCATCCCTTTATAATCGCCTTCCAGAATTTTTGCTTCAAAAACGGTGGTCGTTTCCGTCACCGTTTCCCCACCCATTTGCATCTGATTTGAGTCGCTGCTCAAAATATCCATGACTTCCGCCTGGATAACAAATCCGCTCGCGGACGCAAACTCGGGCGTACCGGCGCGCGCGATCTGCCTGCCCGCAATAATAAACGCAGCCGACAACACGACTGTGATCACATAAATAAAGACATCGCGCCCACGCCCTGTTTGAATCCTGTGAAAAAAAGCCATACGGCCTCCCATAGCGATATTTCTCTTTTATTGAGACGGGACAGTCCCGCGGGGCCACCGCAGATCATGAGCTGCAGGGTTTATGATATGGCCGCGCAGAGCCACCGGATCGGAGGTCATATCCTCTTCTCGCGACACAATTTTAAATACGGGCAAAGCCCTCTGTGGTTTAAAAAAAGGCCCGGTTTTAAACCGACACGACTCTATATCCGGATGATCTCAGGCGGGAAAGAGAAAACCGCCGGAATCTCCGGCGGTATGCCTTATGCATTATCCGCAAACAGCGAGTAAGCGTTGAGTGGTATTTTAACTGCCACTCAGTAATGTTTTCCCGCGGCCTGCAATTGCCGAAATTCTTTTATTCACCTAATCACCGTATATCTAGTACTGTTCTTCCTTGTCGGAAGGATCGGTGGATAAGGCAAAATATCTCGCGAGGCAAAATGCCAGAGCAATACACAACAGTGTTTTGAGTATATTCCAGAACATGCCGGCGCGCCTCCCCACGTATTGTATCACGCTTAACAGCCATAGGAACGAAAGCGTTCCAGGCTTAACGCGTATGATAATAGATAACCATGTGATTACATATCATTTTACGCTGATTTTATATTCGAATTTTTAACAAAGCTTGCTTCTTTTTTTAACTCTTCCCCCGGCTCCACCAATCTGGCCATAATACCGAAACGGTAAACATTGGGATATTCCAACGCGCCTTTATCCGGCAGTGAATAAACGCAGGTGGACAAAGTGAGGAATTTGTCGCTCTCTTTCAGCTCATGGTCATAAGTGTAAACGGAGCGGTCCGTCACTTCACCGTACATATCCTTAAACTCATCAAATGACAGGTCGTTGCGGTTATAGGGGATATCCCAATGTGTATAGAAAACCGCCACGACTTCCCATGCCAGGTCGTCTTCCGTTGTGGAAAAATAGATGTACGGGTGCGTTTTGGCGAAATCCTCATCGAGATAATAACGGACGGGGCCAAATTTGACATCATCTTTGTTATCGCTCATGCTGTGACCGTAGATAACGGTGTTGCGGCCAAGATCGTCGACACTGCCTTCCCCAAAGGTGCTGCGTTTGTCGGCGTAATAAACGCCGTTGTAAAAATGCCTCTTTTCAAAATTGCGGCGCAGATAAAAATCATTGTCGCCCTCTTTCCACACAACCACGTCGTCAATCGTGGTCCCGGGCACGCGCAGCCAACCGACAGTGTCGTTGTTTTCCGCCCACTTCTCGCTTGCGAGCGGCGCCAGATTCGGGGACGACTCCATAGTGTCAGATGTGATACCGGCCCCCTCTTTGGGTTCTGACGAAACGGACGCCTCATCCGAAATATCCGAGCCCTCGCCACCGCGCGACGAACAGGCGCTGAAACTCGTGATCAAAATGATGGCCGCAATGAGAAGAGATAGAGAAGACTTAAACTTTTTCCGCATGATACCAAAGACTCCTTTAAATACACATAATTATTATAACACGCATATTCCCGTACGCAACACAATGGCCTTCCCGCAGCTTTGCTGCGGGAGTTATACCCTTCGGTTCATAATAAAATCAGTTGAATATCAATAAAAAGACCGCCCGACAATTGCTATCATAGATGAAAAATACAGCGAACACAAGGGTTTTCATTAATTTATGCAAATTCCATGATTCAATGTAACATGATCCCATATCAAATTATTACAAATAATTTTCCTGATACAGTTATTGACATATTTCTCCGTTTAAATCTAATGCAGGATTTGCATATGAATTTCTTCCATGTAAAAAAACTGGCAAAATATCAACTCTTCACAGTCAGCATTTTTCGATAAGTTCATATAAATAGTGTCAATTTTTGCGTCAATTCTTTCACCTGAAAAATTAAAATTCGATGACAGTTTTTACTGTTGACAAGATTTAATCCAAATGCTATACTGTGTTCTAATGAATATCAGGGTGTTCGCCCTGACGAAACTGAATACAGTAAATGCTTTGACGGGGACTATTATTTTTGGCCGTGCCTTACAGAGAGCTGCGGGTGCTGGAACGCAGCAGGCATCAAGAAAAGAACTCACCCCTGAGCAGCCGGCTGATATGTTTGCGTTTTGCGTATCCACATTTAGGCCCGGACGGAATCTCCGCCGTTAACAGGGGGGCATGTTGTTGGACATGGCGGAGCGGGCGCGTGGCGTCAATCGAAGTGGTACCGCGGAATCTTTTTAGGTTTCGTCTTCTTTATGGAAGGCGGGGCTTTTTTTTATGAACCAAAAAGGTTAACACTGAGTGTCGGCAACGCACTCTCTGCTTGCGGGTAGGTTCATTTTGCTTATTAAAGAATGGAGGATTTATATGCCGGAAAATTTTGAAACCAAATTCGTTGAAATCACTTTTGGCAAGCTGCTTGATCAGGTCGCCGAAAAATTTCCCGACAGAGAAGCCATCAAATACATTGACCGCCCTTACCGCCGAACCTGGAAGGAATTTAACGACGAATGTGATCGCGTGGCCAAAGGCCTGATCCGCATGGGTGTTAAAAAAGGCGACCATGTGGCTATATGGGCG
>JAITVU010000111.1 GCA_031285645.1 Oscillospiraceae bacterium
GCCCAAAGGCCTCTGGCGGGGTTGGGGATAAAATACACTTCTTCGCCGTTTACCGTGTTAAAGCCCGGTTCCATTTGATCGGGCGGATAAAGCGCCGCCGCCTTATCATAAGGCATATAGCCGTAATTGATGGACTCAATCTGGTCCTTCGTCATGTGAATGGGCGCATAGGTCACGCGAAAGCGTTTTTCGGGCGATGAGTGGATGATATGGGCCGCGACAGAAAGATTGTCGGCCAAATCCTCGTTTGACGCGGCCAGAGCACGAATCTCATCGCGCGTGACATAGCCGTATTTTTTGAGCAGCCGATCATTTTCGGGGTCCTCGCCGCATGATATGAGCCCCGGCGCCATAATCAGGAGTTCGCCGCCGTCCTCAATGCACATACGGGTGCGGTAAATGGCTTTGTTCCCGAGCCATGTGCGCTTAAACTCGACGGGATCAAGGTGGACAACGGCTTTGCGGACAGGCTTGTCGATGTAGATGATGTTTTTTTCCTGGCTCACAGCCACCGCTTTTTCAAACGTCGCGCGGTCATCCCCAATGGAAACGCATTCCACATTGACGCCGTCCCGACCGGGTGTGGTGACGGTCAGGACAAAAAGCAGCGGGATATCCTTGAGAAAATGAGAATGGGCATAATCAAAAAGCCGATGCAGGGGCGTGTGATCCCGCCCCATGATCCGTTCCATGCCGTACAGCGCCCCCAGGTAGTGGCTGGCGTTGATCATGGCATTGCCGCCGCAGCCTACAAAGAGGTTTTTATTGTAGTTGGCCATGCCCACTATTTCATGCGGCACAACCTGGCCGACGGACAAAACCAGATCGTAAGTGGGGTCAAGGATGCGCCTGTTAATCTCGACAGGGATGTCCCCATTAAAAAGTCCCTCGGACAATTCACTCACGTAAGCGGCCGGTACGGTCCCGATTTGCTCACAGTCGTTTTTCCAGTCGTGAACGATAAAGCGGTTGTGCGGAATGCCGCCGTACATTGTGTCCAGCTCGTCCGGCGTTAAAGCGACATGTGTGCCCAGAGCGGGCATGATATCCACAGTGCAATCGCGGCCGACAAGATAATCATAAAGCATTTTTGTGACGACGCCGCCGTAGGAATGCGCCCTTGTGATATCCGGGGGAAGAATCAGCACTCTGCGCAACTGGCGCTGACTGAGAACAGCAATAAGGGCGTGCAGAATAGACTCGTCCGAAACGAACCCATCTTCTTTTATCAAAAACGTATTCAAAATACCCCTCCATAACGAAATAATCCGCATTTTCCTTACAGTATGACTCCATAATATAGTATCGCTTATTTTAATAAAACGCAAGATCATTAATGTATTTCTCGTTATTACTTTTAATTATTCCTGACAGGGCGCTGTCATATTTGATGTGTTAGACTGTGATCAGGCAACAGCGAAGATATCATACTCAGCGAACTTCAAAAACGGATCATTTTTGAAGCATTCGCGCTCCCGCGCGAATGGGGACGCGAAGCGGCCACCGCCCCGTTCACGATATCATCAAAGTTGCGTGATTATAAAAAAGCATGGGAGGTATTAGAATGTCGGAATTTTTAAAGCTCGAGATTGTTGATTTCCCGGAAGCGAAGTTTGTGGGTAAAATGGTTAAATGCTCGATGGAGCCGGGGGAGAAGCCGATCAAAAAGCTATGGGATCAATGCTCTGCCGACGGGACTTTCGGTATATTGGAGGGAATGGCCGATTATGTGATCAACCCCGACTACGCAGATTGGATGGGCGAGTATGATGAGAAAACAACTGAATTTGTCTGTCTTGTAGGGATGATTATGAAGCCCGGATGTCCTGTGCCGGGCGGCTTTGCCAGCCGCGACATTCCGGCGACCAAAATGGCGGTGGGATACGTCAGAGGCAGCGAGCCAGACGGTGGCATATACGAGGACGCGGGAGATCTCACACTTAAAGCGATGGCCGACCAGGGTTATGAATACGACGACTCGAAAGGCTATATGCTCGAAATTTACAATAAGGAGCGTTTTGCTGTTCCGGTTGAGCGGGGCGATGCGCTTGTTGTGTTGGATAACTACATGCCCATTAAAAGTAAATGAGTGGAATAAGGGATGTTGGTGTTTCAATCAGGAAAAAGCCGGCGCTGAAAAGCGCCGGCTTCGTCATTCATATGTTGATTGAATATCACCTTATACGAGTAAGGCCGGGTACTTTGGTGACGCCGACACCCAATCTTAACTTGATATAATAAACGACCTTCAAAATCGTTCCGGTTATGGAGCGTCAGGCGTATACCTGACGGCACGCTGGAGGCGTACGCGTTCGCTGAGTATAAAACGGCTAAAACACCTGGAGCCATAACCAGGCGTTTTATTTTTTATGATTTTTTGACCGCAAAATGATGATCAGAATGAAAAGAAATATCACCCCTATGTAAATACCAACAATCCATGAGAAAGCAAAATCGGGCGATTCCTCAGCCTGCGTTTTATATATGGTCACGTCCCGCGTCTCCTGACTCGTATCGTCTTCGCTATCCTGCTCCGCTGCTTTTGAATCCGATTCCTCCCACTTTGATTCAGATGAATTGGATGTCTGGGATTTTACACTTTTTTGTGTGCCCGCAGACGCCTGTGTTTTCGAAGAAGAGCTTTTGGATGATGTTATAATGCCCTCAAACTTGGATGATCCGCTTTTCGCAACAGATTCTTCTTCCGCGTCGCTTCGTTTGCTTGATGCGCTCGACGAAGTCCTTGACGCCTTTGAACTGGAAGACGGGGTGTCGGTGGGTGCCGTCACGGGCGGCTCAGTCGGCAGACTGCTTTCAAGCGGGATATCCGGTTTTGGCGGGCCAAGCGTCATATCTGTCCCGGAAAACGACACAAGGGCAAGGCCCGTCATACGAATACGTGATTTATTCCAATATTTTTGACTGTACGCATCGTAATACTGACTGAAATCATTGATTTCCACCACGATTTTTGTGGCTCCCGCCGGCACATTACCTGAGAACTCCTCATAGCAGTATGCCGCTTTGGGAATGAATTGTGTTTTGCCGCCCGACAAAGGAATACGCGTGAAGTGATTGCCGTCGGCAGACGCGTACACATTGACGCCGTAATCGATCAGGTCGCCCGGATCGCGCTCCCCGCTGTCACGGAATTCGTAGTAATCGTTAAAAACCAGCGACTGAAGCCCCGATCCCCTGTTAATATAGGCCGCTTGCCTGGATGGGCTGTAGGACGCCTGGATACTGCCGGATGGGCGCCTGCTGAAGTCCGGCACATTGTCGTTAAAACCCAATGCGTATATGTTGTCTTTTGCTATCAGGCTGGCAAAACTGCCCGCATCCGTGTAGATCGCAACGGTAATCGTACTCGCCGATCCCACTGTGTATACCACCTTGCCGACCGGCTGCGCGGTATCGCTGAAAGAAAGCAAAGTTTTATCGGGAAGCTGGCTGCTCCACGCGGCGTTACTGTCCATATCCACGGACATGAGATTGTAGCAGGTTCTGATATCATCCGCCGTGTTGTCGCCCATATTGTCGATATAGGTTCCGGCATGAACCGCTAAGGGCCAAATCAGCACATAGATCAAAGGCAAAATAAACCGGCATAATCTTTTTATCATAATCATATGCGCTCCTTGTTGTCATCGAATCAATATGTCGAAATTAAGAATATATTACCATTTATTATATATCAAAATTGTACTGTTTGCAATATTAAATGTCGAAATACTGACATTTAAGACTTTTGATGTCAATAGGAATGCAGTTTAAGATAAATGGAAACGAGCCTTCCTGTTTCAAGCAGAATAAGTATGGTAATAACAGTATTGATATCATGATGAGGTCTAAAGAATGAAATTAAAAGAGCGATATACAGGTGTAATTTAATGAAACGAAGGGATAGAATTTCCCGACCCTGCGGAGGGGAATCTGTAACTTTTCAGTTGTCGTATCATTACTTGCGCTTCGGAGGCTATTTCATGTTTGCGGTCCGTCCGTCACGGACGTGTATGAGTCGGGAGAATACGGTGTGGTGGTGTCCGGCTTTGCCGCCGTTAAGGATCACGGCGGCAAAGCCGTGGGTGTTGTTGGCGTGGATATCAGTCTTGCGCACATTACTAGCAAAGTCGGGCTTTTCGGCCTTCAGGTGTTTATCATCGCCGTTGTAGCGGACGAAGTCAGAAACATGGCCGGCAAATCCGCCGCCGCGGCAAAGGAAA
>JAITVU010000135.1 GCA_031285645.1 Oscillospiraceae bacterium
TTGTGCATCCGGCGTCCTCAAGCGCTTCATACGCGACCTGCAGGAATAATCGCTGGTTCGGGTCCATAAGACAGGCTTCCCTCCTGGTCACGCCGAAAAACGCATAGTCAAAGCCCTCAATATCATCAAGAAAGGCGGCTTCTCCACGATACAGAGCGTCATCTTCCCAGCCTGAAAACCGTAAATATTTATCAAGCTGCGCTCTGCGGTGTTCAGGAATTGTCCGAACACAGTCGACGCCGTTTTTCAGGTTATCCCAAAACGCGTCGAGATTATCGGCCAGCGGGAAACGCCCCGACATGCCGACTATTGCGAGATCACGGTCCATACGCAGTGCCACTCTATCACCACAATCATGAGTTCTTTAGCGCAAGCTGCCATAAACAAGGCCGCATTAAAAACAGGGTAAACGATAAGGATAAGCGTCTTACCATAGAGCTCTAAACTTTTTGCATTACTGTATCGATGTATTGCGCGAGCTTGTCAACGGTTGGATACGTGAAGAGGTCCGGGATTGATATCTTGCAGGAAAACTCCTTTTCAAGCCTGGCCTGCGCCTTCATCAGTAAGATTGAGTTGCCGCCCAGGTCAAAAAAGCTTTTATCCGGCTCAAGTTCCTCAGTTTCCAGCACATCGCGCCAAATATCATAAACTCTTTGTTCGGTATTAGACATATTGGGATTCCCCGCTTTCCGATAAAACATAGTCCGGCGTCTTCGAATTTAATGCTGTTTGACTGGCATAGCGATCAACCATCGCGTAAAACGGATCGTACTCCTCATAGAACCGCCGCGCCAGCTCGCCAATTTCGTTTGCTTTGTCCTCATCGATGCATTTTTTCGCGTAACTCATGCAATATCCGCATTTTGAGCAGTTGTTTTTGCAAAAGCCCGGATGCGTCGCGTAAGTCTCCACAAAGCCGTCCAGCGCCTTATTGTCAATGTAAACGGAAAACGAATTGGACGGATTAAACATATCGAGAAGATCCAGCAAATTGCCGTCATAGCTTTGGGCCATATAGGCTTCCGCCGTCCGAACCGGGTCTCCGCCGATTACGGTGTGCCTGCCCTGAATTTTGAAATGATTGATGCCAATATCTGTATAGTAGCCGAGATCTTCCGGGCGAATCCAGTTCAGCTTGAGAAGATTGTCTATGCTCTCCGCCCGCCGGAGCATGCATTTATGGGAATAATACCGGGGGCTCTCGTCGCCCGATTCGGTGTTATGCGACCCCTGAATCTGGTGGAAGGGACGGAATATGCAGTTTTTATGGCAGATCACGTTTACAATGACCTCTGTTGTCGCGCCAAACGCCTCCCTTATATCGCGCAGCGTCTCGAAATCCCGGTTTATGGATTCGTGGGCGACGAGTCTGTCCGCGCCCAATTCCCCGTATGCCAACGCTTTGTTGGCGTTCGTGATGTCGCATAACGTTGAGGCCTTGATCTCGAACTTATACTTTGCCCGCTTGACAAAATCAATGAGCGCGGGAATCGCTAATGTCAGCGACGATACCCCGATCTCATAAAGCTGTTCGAAAAAACGGCCGATCCCGTTGAGCCCCTCCTCGGTGAATTCCCTGTTCGACAGGCACAGCGCGTTTAATGTATAGCTGAATCCCAGGCCCTTATTTCGCGAATAATCCACGTATCGCTCCAGTGCGGCCATATCCGTTTTCGGCATCATGTCCCCCGGGCGTCCGGAGCCGTAAATGTTGTCAACCGATATCTGCCCGAATGTCTCCACGATTTTTGAATCGGGATAACGGTTATTCAGTTCTTCGTATTGGTCGACTGTTTCGGTCTTCATGTCGGCGGCGATATTAAAATAATTCATAATTCTCTCCCGTAAAGGTCATCCAATTGTTCGAACACGGCTATTTTATCGATAACTCAAGGCCCTTCGCGTCCACGGCGAACAGCATGGAAGCTTCAAAATGTGACAGATCGCGCACAAAATCGAGATAGGGCTTCATCTCCACGGTAAAGTGCGGGTCCGAGGCGTTGTGCATGAGCAGCCATCCCCCCTTTGCCAATTTACCGTATAATTTGTGAAGGATGCCGATATCGCGCCGTGTGTCCAGAAAGATCATGTCAAAATCCGTTTCCGTTAAAGTGTCCAGCACCTCACTGGCGTCCCCTTTTATATAATGAGAGGCGCACGGCAGGCGAAGGCCGTCGAGGTTTTTCTTCGCGATATGAAGCAGCGACGGGTTTTTCTCCAGCGCGTAATAGACATTGCCGTCGTCCTGCTCACTTTTCCACAGGTGCCCCATAATCCAGGCCTGCGTGTATCCGCAGTTCACGCCCACGCTGAGAATCCGGCGCGGCTTTTTATACAGGCTCACAGCGTAAACCAACCGCTCCATGGTCGGCGTAAAGGATTTCCACGGCACCACAAAGCTGTTTTTAACAATGTAGGCGTACATATCAAACATATGATGCGGCGCCTCGTAATCGCCTTTGATCATGCCTTCTTTTTTCAGCATGGCCACGGCGTCGTTCAAAATGTTCTCGGACTGGTAATATCCCAGGGCATCCAAAAAGCTGTAGTCGTTGTAATAAATTGCGCGGTTTGGGCTGTCGAGCGTCCCGTGTACGAATGCGGCGTCTTCCGGGACATAGCAATGATCCTTGAGTTCCCTGAGGACTTGCTCAATAAGGTCTGGACCGGCTCTGTACTGGTATGACAAAGCGACACCTCCTTTGACTAATAAATCCGGCTGGCAATATCGGCGCAATATTGCGGCCATTTCTGCCCGCGCGCCGCGCTTTTAAGCTTTTGGTTCTGATAGCGAAAACCGATTAACGCCTCTTTGATCGCATCCTCGGAGAGATGAGTCTCCGTTATTTCACGGGCATCCCCGTCGGTCCAGCCTTGCCGCGCCAAACGAATCAGCTCTGAAAACCAGTTCGCCGTATGCCCGCTCAGGCCTTTGCGAATCTGAGACATGTTTCGCTCGTAATCCATGACCGTCTCACGGCCGTTTGCGTTTCCCGCCTGGCCCAACAGTGATCTCAGGCACGCCGCATAGACAAAGTTGGTGCTCGTACCATGGCAAATTTGCCTGAACACCCCATTGCGGCCGTTCTCATCGCCATCTTTTAACGCCGATGAGACAAATTGATACAATGTGCCGACCGCGTCGTCCAAGAACCTGAAATCCGGCATACCCATATCGTTTTTGACCAGGACCCCGTCCAGTTTGTATTGGTTGAAGAGCGGCGTCCCTTCATAGACAAATGTTTTTTTAACAATATAATCCCAATTCGCGGCAAAGCCGTATTTGT
>JAITVU010000192.1 GCA_031285645.1 Oscillospiraceae bacterium
GCAGAGAACCCAGGCGCAGCCCCAGAGAGAGTACAACGAGCCGAGAAAGAGGAAATCTCAGAAGCAGGTATCGTATCGGTGGTTCAGGGCTATTCTGATGGTTATCGCGACAGTAGTGGGCTGTGTGTTTATCGCGCTTTTCATTCTGGACAGCGCGCAGGATTTGTTCGGGCTGAATCAGCCGGATATTGTTATTGAAATCAATATACCTGAAGGCTCGTCAAACCGCGAGGTGGCCCAAATCCTCGCCGATAAAGGGATTATCACCAAATTGTCCACGTTCATGATCTATTCCGGTTTAAAAACGGAGGAGGGTGATTTCAAGTCGGGCGATTATATCTTTAACACCAACATGGGGTATGACCAGCTGATATCGGCTATGAAAAACAAGACGGTTCAAAAAGAAGTGGTGACGATCACTTTTATTGAAGGCCGCACGGTACAGGAGATTGCCAAGCAGCTGGATGAGAAGGATGTTTGCGGTGAGGAGGATTTCCTCGAATATCTGCAGACAGGTGAATTCGATTATGAGTTCATGGACAGGCTGCCGGACGATGATTTGCGCTTCAGAAAGCTCGAAGGATACATTTTCCCCGACACCTATGATTTTTACGTCGGAGAAAAAGTCGAGAGTGTCGCTGCGAAATTCCTTGCGAACTTTCAAAGGAAAATGACGGACGAAATGGAAACCAGGATGACAAACCTCAATCTGACGATGGATGAGATGATCACACTGGCCTCAATCATTCAAAAGGAGGCGGGCGATCCTGACGAGATGAAGCTGGTATCGTCTGTCTTTCACAACAGGCTGCGCAACGCCGAGATTTATCCCAAGCTGCAATCGGACGTTACTATATATTATGTAAATAACTTTATTGAGAAACAACTGAATGTGGTTAACCAGACTTTGTATGACGCCTACAACACCTATGTTTGCGACGGGCTGCCGGTCGGACCGATCTGCAACCCGGGCATGGACGCCATAGAGGCCGCACTCAATCCGGAAGATACGGAGGATTATTTCTTTGTCACGGATGTAAACGGTAAATATTATTACGCGAAAACCGCTGAGGATCATGAGCAGAATGTCAGAACAGCCCGCGCCCAGAAGAGTGAAGACGGCAGCGAGGGTGAGATACACGGAATTGATGTTCAGGGCAATGAATAAAAACGGGTCAGCGCGGTTGAGGCCGGTTGGTATTTTCACAGCGGAATTGTCTCTATAGATAGACAAAGCGCCCGTATTAACGGGCGCTTTGTTGTAAGTGGATTCCTGCGGCAATTGTAGCAGGACAAGCTAAAAACAGGCACGCTGTTTTATACCGGTTTCGGTTTAAAACAGTCCTGCCGATTGTTTTAAACATGTGGCATACGCCACATGCAGCCGCCTGTACAGGCGGCCGAAACGTCGTTCATAATGGATTCCCGCGCATAGCGCGGATACGGGCTGCGCCCGCTGATTTAAAACAGTGTAACTGTTTTAAATCGAATCCACTATAACGCTGACGGTCGGCTTTGAGCAAAGCGGCTTGTTTGACCATGTATCGCAATGCAAGTATACAGGAGGGTAAAATGTCAATCACACAAAGGCCGGAGTTGCTATCACCGGCGGGTGATCAGGAAAGGCTGGAAGCGGCGGTTTTATATGGCGCGGACGCCGTCTATCTCGGCGGCAAAATGTTTGGGATGCGGGCGTCCCCGCAAAACTTTGATCCCGAAGCGCTGGCGGAAGCAGTGCGCTTTTGCCATGAAAGGGATGTCAATGTATACCTGACCTGCAACACATTGCCCACAAACGCCGATATTGACCGGCTTCCCGAATTCTTCAATATGGCAAAAAAATCCTGTGTTGACGCGTTGATTGTCGCCGACATCGGTGTTTTAATGGCTGCGCGGCGGGCCTGTCCCGATATGGATATCCATATATCCACACAGGCCGGCGTTGTCAATTACCTGGCGGCCAATGAACTCCATGCGTTGGGCGCGAATCGGGTGGTCCTTGCAAGAGAGCTGTCATTGGAAGATATTGCTTTAATCAGAGAAAAGACACCGCCGAGCCTCGAAATAGAGGCTTTTGTTCACGGCGCCATGTGTATGTCATTTTCGGGACGCTGCCTGATCTCCCAATATCTCACAGCGCGCGATGCCAATCACGGGGCATGCGCGCAGCCATGCCGGTGGGCTTATCATCTCATGGAGGAAAAGCGTCCGGGGCAGTTTTTTCCTGTTTTTCAGGACAGCGAGGGCAGCTATATATTGAATGCGCGGGATCTGTCCATGCTCGCGCATATTGATAAGCTGGCGCAGGCCGGCGTGGGGAGCTTTAAGATCGAAGGCCGCGCAAAAAGCGCATATTATGTGGCGGTTGTGACAAACGCGTATCGCTGTGCGATCGACCTCTACAAGAAAAATCCCATGTCATTTGAGATACCTGAATGGCTTGTGAACGAGACAAGAAAAGTCAGCCACCGGCAATACTCAACGGGCTTTTATTTTTCTCATCACGAACCGGGGCAGTACTATGAAAGCGGTGGGTATGTGCGGGAATGGGATGTCGCGGCCATTGTAGAGGATTGGCGGGATGATATGATTATTTGCAGTGAGCGCAATCGCTTTTTCACAGGGGACATGCTTGAAATTTTGGAACCCGGTAAAATACCGGTTCCTCTGCCGGTCACAAAAATATATGATATGGATGGCAAAGCATTGAATGCCGCACGCAAACCAATGGAGAAAATAGCGGTTCCGCATCGGAATAAGGTAATAAAAGGCGCAATTATACGGAAAATTAAGGAAATTTAACAATTTTTTATTTATTTGTTATATTTCTATTTACATTTGGTCTGTGATAATATACAATACCAGTATATCTTTTGTGACTGAAAAAGATAGATGGTTTTTGTTTTGCCTTTTTTTGATATAAAAAAACTGCTTTTAAATGGGACAAGTTCTTGGGGAAACTTTTTTAAAGGGTAACATGGTTTACTGGAGATTTAACGAAATGAATAGTGAATAATTTCTGGCATCGGGAGAGATGACTTAATGACCAAGGTGAAAATATCAATATACGGCATTATTATTTTGATTTTTCTGCTGTTTTGGTCCGCTTATGCGGGATTGATTTTTCAATCTTCAAAGGAATCGACCAGGCAAACTGTCGGCAGTCATCTCATGTCAACGACAACGCAGATTCAAAAATCCCTGGATTACCGCGTTAAGGATTTATTATTCGAGCTGCGCAGCCATCACGCGGGTGTTGTCGCAAATCTGGAGGATTTAACAGAGTCTCTGCGTGAAATGGAAACGCTCGACCAAGATCAGACGTTCTTCTATATGGATGGCGACGGCAAGTTCTTTGATCACGGCGGCGCGATGATCGGCGGGCTATTGGATATGGAGTTCATGTATTCCGCGCAGCGCGAAGGTTACGCGATCGCCGCGATTTCAGAAGTGGCCGACACAGATGTCCCAGGTGTTGCCATTTTGATGACGGTGCCGAATCTGCCCTCTTATTTTTTGCTCAATGTAATGCCTGAAAATGTGTTTACTGAAATGCTGTTTGAATGCCTGACCGTGCAGGCCGATTATGCCGCCGTTTATAATCAGTGGGGAGACCGGGTTTCCTATTTTTCGTATACGGGGAGACCCGTGGACGACGAATTGTCTCAAAGCATGCAGGCCGGGGCCGTGGATTTCAGGGTATCGCCCGGCGATAATATCATAGAGTCTGATTATGGGCGGAATTTCAGTGCATACATAAGCCTCGACCATCCCAAGGGATGGATTATGGGTTTATATATACCCACATCTTATTTCATGCCGCTTTTCGGTGGCATGATCCGCGCGTCGGTCATTGCTTTTGTCTCATTCATTCTCCTTGTCATCGCTGTTATTGGTTTGGATGTATACAATGACTTCGAAAAAAGAAGAGAACTCTATATTGTCAGCAATATGGATAGTTTGACAAATCTTGTGAACGCGGCGGGTATGCAGGAAGCCGTGATGAATTTTTTCAAGAGGCGACCCATGAAAGGGTACAGCCTTGTATGTATGGATATCATGGCCTTCCATCGATTCAACAGCATGTTTGGTTATTCCACCGGAGATTCCCTGTTGCGTGTGGTCGGTGCTGTGCTAAAAAACAATTATGAATGCGCTATGCGCGTGAATGGCGATATTTTTGCCTTTATCGCCCGTTCAGCGCCAAGTCTGGCCGCTGTTGTGGAGGACAAGCTTAACGATGCGGTCCAGGATGAGCTGGGTGGGCAGTACGTGACCATGATTACCTTTAAATTCGGCGTGTATCCCATAGAAGATTCAATTCGCAGCTTCCGCGAGATTTACGACGGCGCGTTATTGGCTCTTAAAAACGCCAAACAGCTGGCCAAGCAAAATGAAGTGGTCTATGATGTGGAGCTGCAGCGTAACGCCGATATGCAAAAAACAATAGAGACCAATATGATGCACGCCTTGACACAAAAGGAATTTTTGATCTATATTCAGCCGCAGTTTGACGCCGCGACTGAGAAGTGCCATGGCGGTGAGGCCCTGGTCCGGTGGCAATCCGAACAGTTGGGTTTTGTCGGGCCGGATCAGTTTATCCCGATATTTGAGAACAACGGCTTTATTGTCGAGATTGACTTTTTTGTGCTTGAACAGGTGCTGACGCTGCTGCAGAATGAGGTTCAGAGAGGAAAACCGATTCAGCCCATTGCCGTCAACCAGTCCAAGGTGACAATTTCTTTTCCGTATTATTTGGAACGAATCCGGAGTATCATCGCGCGATATGATGTTCCGCTTGAATATATCGAGATTGAGATAACGGAAAGCGCCTTTGAAAACGATCTGGACACCATTATTCCGCTGATGTACAGTTTAAAGGAGCTCGGCTTCACTTTGGCCATGGACGATTTTGGCGCGGGCTTTTCATCGCTCAATTCACTGCGCGACATACCTGTCGATGTGCTCAAGATTGATAAAGAGTTTCTCAAAGAATCCGATACGTCGGAACGAAGCCGGAAAATAATCAGGAATATCATCAATATGTCGAAGGAATTGGGGATCATGATCATCTGCGAAGGCGTTGAGACGCTGGAGCAAGCCAGTTTTCTGCGTGATTCGGGATGCGATGTGTTTCAGGGTTTTTATTATTCAAAGCCATTACCCACGACTGAGTTCCTTAAGCATTATCTTTTACATATATTATAAAAAGGACACGCAAAGCGTGTCCTTTTTATTTGGCTGGTCATCAAGGAGACTGCGCATGCTTGCATATACAACGATTGTTTTTGAGGCTTTGGGTGATTTTTGTTTAGCAGGCGCAACGGCTGCTTACGGACTAAAAATACAATAGATTTTTACTAAATATTTAGCAAAAATAAACTCAAAAACAGTAAATTATTTTATCATAGCCCTTGATTTTATGATATAAATTTATTAAGATTAAGAAAAGAGTCAAGGCAGGTACGGAAATGAAAGTAACGCTGAGTGACATAGCCAAGCAGGAGGGCGTCACGCCCGCTACTGTTCAGCGCGCGCTCAAGGGAAGCCCCGGCGTGAGCGAGAAAAAGCGCCGTGAAATCCTGCGCACCGCGGTGCGCATGGGCTACAACAAGGACATCAGGCGGAATTTTCGGCGCGTTGCCGTTCTTTTTCCGCGATGGACCGAAGCAAACCGCTATTACCCGAATTATATTTGGCAGGGTGTTGATCAGTACGCGAAAGAAGCCGGTGATAATTTTGAGCTCCTGAAATCGACATACGAACACCTTGACAGTGAGAGCCAGCTGCTGGCGTTGAGGACACTTCTCAGCGCGCGACGCGGCGAGTTGGATGGGCTTGTAACCATTGGTTCGCGCAAGCCGGAAATCGTCGCGCTATTTAAAGAATTTGAACAGAGGGAAATTCCTGTTTCCCTCATGGGTGTGGACCCCGGTGAACACAGGGTTTGCAATGCCCGGCTTGACAACGACATGTCCGGGAGGATGGCTGCCGATCTTTTGATTGGATTCGGCGCGATCCGCAATCACAGCAGGGTCATTATCTGCGGATACTTCATGGGGATCAGCCAATACGACACATCGCAGGCGTTTGAGCGCCGTATCTGGGAAAATGGGCTGCATCTGGACATTCTAAAAATTGACAATGACCAGGATCCGCTTATTGTAAAAAACAGGATGAAGTCCGCTCTTAGCGGTGAAGTTGGCGTCAGCGCCATTTATTCCACCAGTTCCCGCGC
>JAITVU010000229.1 GCA_031285645.1 Oscillospiraceae bacterium
CGCGCGCTCGTATCCAGGGCCATGTAACGATTTTCCTCGATGACGTTGACGCCGATCAAACGCTCGACACCCACTTTCTGCGTCTCATACAGATATCCGAGCAGAGCGCCCGCCGCGCAGACAACGCGCCTGCTTTTATCAAGGCCCAGATCCTCAATTGTTTTATTAAAATGCGCTTCAACGCGCTTTTTCGCGGTTTCATAGTCGAAATCGATATCGTCGACAAGGTCCGCCGTGCAGGCCAGCTTGTCGCGCATAAACCTGGCGATATCCGTTTTGCTCACAAAAGCGGTGTTAAAGATCACCTCACGCGGCATATAGCGCGCGAGTTCGCTGATCACGGCGTCGTCCCCGCCTTTTTCAAGATCAATCAAATTCATCTCGCCCGTCGAAATATCGGCGAATACAAGGCCAAAGGCCTCGCCGAAGGCCTCACCGAAGGCCCCGCTGTCAAGAAAAACACAGCACAGGAAGTTGTTTGTATCCTCCACAAGAAGATTGTTCTCCATCAAGGTGCCGGGCGTAATAACGCGCACCACCTCCCTGGACACAACGCCTTTGGCCAAAGCGGGGTTCTCCATCTGCTCGCAGACCGCCACTTTATAACCCTTTCGGATCAGGCGCGATATGTACGCCTCACTGCTGTGATGAGGCACGCCGCACATGGGGGCGCGCTCCTCAAGCCCGCAGTCGCGTCCGGTCAAAGTGAGTTCCAGTTCCTTAGAGCCAATGATCGCGTCGTCAAAAAACATTTCATAAAAATCCCCGAGCCTGAAAAAGACAAGGTGATCCTTGTGCTGTTCCTTAATTTTCATGTACTGCGCCATCATCGGTGTGAGGCCGGTTTTATCCATACTTCCAATCCTTTCCCGGCGTTATGCTTTCGCCGGTCAAAAGCTCAATCCCGTTCGCCGCCGCAAATCCGCCGCGTTTTAGTCCTGGCGGTAAACCGCCAGGGGCGATTTGCGGCGTTTGGAGACCGCGCAAAATCCTGAAATTTCAGGCGGCGCATGCGCGTTTATACCTTTTATGGGTATACAGCGTCAAACAGGCTCTTAACAATACCGCGAGGGGAGTCCCCTCGCGGCTGTTGATCCGTTGATCAAATGAACCGGACGCTAAAAAATCCGAACTCAGTGGCAGCCCGCGCAGCTTGAGCATGAACCGCCGCAGGAAGCCGTATACTCAATCGTTTCAGGATCCTCGCCATTCGAGGAACCCGTGACGATCTGATTGACAAAGCCGATCAATGTCTCCAGTTCCCCGCGCGCCTCCGTAAAGGCGATCATATTCCGGTTCGCGAAGATATCACGGTACACGCTTTTCACTTCCGCATCCAGTTCCTTAATCCGCTCCTGATCCTTCTCGGTTTTCGAGACTTCGGTATTGAGCTCGACGCGCATAAGATTGAAACGCTCTATCATCTCCTGCAGCGCCGCATCCTGATTATTCGCCTCCTGCGCCTGAATGTAGCGCGTATACCGCTCGTCCGCCTGCAACTGTTTTCCCAGCGTTCTCGCGGCGCTGATAACCTGATCCATTGTTATTCCTCCAATTTATAATCAAAAAATATTAAACAAGCTCTCCGGCCAGCGCCCAGTTAAGCGCCTGCGTGATCCGCACGCGGACAAATTCCCCTGTCAGCGTCTCAGGCCCGATAAAGTCAACGATCATGTTCGAGACGGTTCGCCCGGTAAGATAGCCTTCCCCGGATTTACCCTTTCCATCCACAAGAACCGTAACCGTTTCGCCGGGCATGCTCTCAAACGCTTCGCGGCTGATCTGATTTTGGATGTCGAGCAGTTCCGAAAACCACTTTTTTTTCTCTTCATCCGGTACCGTGTCCGCCATTTCCGCGGCTTTCGTCCCCTCCCTCTTCGAGAAGATAAACGTGAACAGGGACTGATACCGCACCGTCCTGATTAAGTCAATCGTTTTTTGCACATCCGCGTAGGTCTCTCCGGGAAACCCGACTATGACATCGCTTGTAAACGTGATATCCGGGATTCTCGCCCTCGCGTATTTGAGGATACCCAGGTATTTTTCGACCGTATAGCCGCGGTTCATGCCCTCAAGCACCTTATCCGAGCCGCTCTGGACCGGCAGGTGCAGGTGATTGCATACCTTGTCGCAATCGGCAATCGCGTCAATAAGCGCCCTTGTGCAGTCCTTGGGATGGGACGTCATAAAGCGAATGCGGAAATCACCTTCTATCGCATTGAGCGCGCGCAGCAGCGCCACAAAATCCGTATCGCCGCTGCGGTAGGAGTTCACATTCTGCCCAAGCAGCGTAATCTCCCTGTAGCCTTGCCCAACAAGCGAACGGACCTCATCACAAACCTTGTCAAAATCTCGGCTGCGCTCCCGTCCGCGCACATAGGGCACAACGCAGTACGTGCAGAAATTGTTGCAGCCGTACATAATGGGCACCCACGCCTTAATCGCCCCGTCGCGGCGCAGCGGCAAATCCTCCGTTATCGCGCCGGTCTCGTCCAGTATCGTAAAGACGCGGTCTCCCGATATGAGCCTGCGCCTGATCATGGCGGGCAGTTCCGGCAAAGCCGAAGGGCCGAAGACAAGGTCGACATGCGTATAACTCCGCTTTATCTTCTCCGCGACATGGGCCTGTTGCATCATACAGCCGCACAGGGCGATGATCATGCCGGGGTTGCGTCTTTTGACAGATTTAAGCGCGCCGACATTGCCGTACACGCGCTCCTCGGCATTTTCCCTTATGGCGCAGGTGTTAAAAATAACGATATCCGCTTCGTTCGGGCTCTCACAAAAATCGTAACCCATCCCGGCGAGCATGCCGTTTATCTTTTCACCGTCCGACACATTCTGCTGGCAACCGTATGTCTGCGTAAAAGCGCGGGCTTTTTTGCCCGTGCGCGCCAGCGCCTCCTCATTAAAGCGCCGGACATAATCCAGATCCGCGCGCATCGCATCAACTTTCCCGGCCGTATTCAATGCACTCTCCTAAAGAATATAATTAATTGTCTAAACGGCGTATGGCCCTGTCCACATCCCGCATCCGCCGAGCCTGATACAACCGGCGATTAAAGCCGCAGAGCCGGCAAACAGGCAAAGCTCCTCTTCCACCGGAGGATCTGTTTCGCAAAACCCTATAATGCGCCCCTTAAGAACGCATACACAGACGCGGAATGGTTTCCAACATTCCACAGCGCGCCGCCTGTTTGTATTAATAATTATACAGCGTAACACTTCAAAAATCAACAAAGATATGCTATACTGGTGGCACGCAAACACTTCTTGCAAAACACGAAAGGATGGTGTGCCGATGACCGTAACCCAGGCAATCCAGGCGCGCCGGAGTATCCGGCGATTCAAAAAAGGGGCCGACATCACTCAGGAGCAGATTGAAACCATGCTTAAGGCGGCCATGATGGCCCCGTCGGCCTGTAACACAAGGCCCTGGCAGTTTATTGTGATTAAAGACCGCGCCAAGCTCGACGCGATTGCAAGCGTCCACCCTTATGCCAAGATGCTCGGGGACGCGTCGCTCGCCATTGTCGTCTGCGCCCTACCGTCCGTTCAGGAGGGCATCGCCGAAGGCTACTTCCCTGAGGACTGCGGCGCCTGCACACAGAATATTTTACTCGCGGCGACCGAGCTTGGCCTAGGCAGCTGCTGGTGCGGCGTTTACCCCAAAGAGGCGCGCATAGATGAAATGCGCGAAATCCTCGGTATCGAGGACCGCGATATCGTGCCGTTCAATGTTATTGTTTTAGGCGTCGCCGATGAAGCGCCTCAGGCGCGCGGCTTCTTTGAAGAAAGCAAAGTCCGGTATTTATAGCCGTGTCGACACGGAAGCCGTCCCGCCGTCAGAAAATCATTCCGGGAAGCGCGCCTTGCGGACACGGGCGGATGCCGCCGGTTTGATATTGCGCACACGTAAACGACATGACATTATTCATAATTCAAAAGGAGATTGTTTATGGGGCTTCAAAAATCCCTGCTGGACCAGTTCCGGCTCAGTAACGCCGAACAGAACCTTGGCGTGTACGGTATCCATGTGTACAAAGCCGGTGAAGGCGAAGTGGAGCATCGCTTTTTCGCCGACGACGTCATCAATGTTTACTCCTGCAGCAAAACCTTTACCTCCATCGGTGTCGGCATCTGTCAGGATGATGGTCTCATCGACATCAACGACCCTCTTCTCAAGTATTTCCCCGAATATGAATCTGTCGCCTCCCCCGGCAGCGAAGCCATCACTCTGCGCGATCTTCTCCATATGGCGGCGGGAAAAGATTTTGCCAGATTCGACGAGGAAGAGGAAAAAAGCATGGATCTCGCCGAGGCGTTTTTCAGGCGCCCCATGATCCATAAGGCGGGCGAATTCTTTTTTTATTGCAGCCCGGCGACCTATATGCTGGGGCGCGTGGTTGAAAAGGTATCGGGCAAAATCCTGCGCGACTTTCTCATGCCCAGGCTTTTCGAGCCGTTCGGCATCCATAATCCCCAGTGGCAGATGTGCCCGCGCGGGCACACCCTCTCGGCCGCGGGCCTTCAACTCAAAACGTCTCAGCTCGCCAAAATCGGCCGTTTGATGCTGCATAAGGGAGAATATGAGGGCAAGCGCATTGTAAGCGCCGGCTACATAGACAAAATGCATACGGACGTCGTCGACAATGGCCACTACAATAACGACGCCGAGTCCACCTGCGGCTACGGCTATCAGGTGTGGCGCTGCACCACGCCCGGCACGTACCGCGCCGACGGCCTTTACGGGCAGTTCTCAATTGTGCTCCCCCAGCAAAACGCCGTCGTCAGCACAACTTCGCACAATGAAAAACGCGCCAACGACATTGTGCGCGCCATATTCAGCGATATTGTGCCGCAATTGTGAGAAAAATCATATTGCGCAAACGCCATGACCCTCCCCTCGGCAGAGGCGCATAGCCGACTTTGCCGGTATTTGGTATCAGGCATACTGATTCGTTAAAGATCATAAGAGGGATATTTTTAAAGGAGGACAAAATTATGGGACAACCGCTTCTCGGCTCGGAAATCGTGATTCAGATCGGTATTCTCGTCCATGACATCGACAAGACATCCCAGGATTACGCCACTTTTTTCGGCGTGGAAAAACCGCCGGTGGGTATGACGGGTGTCTATGAAGACGCGAAGACCACATATATGGGAGAACCTTCAAAAGCGCGGACGAAGCAGGCTTTTTTTGACGTCGGCCCCAATATCCAAATTGAATTGCTCGAACCCGACCACGAACCCAGCACCTGGCGCCATGACCTCGATACCAAGGGCGAGGGTGTGCATCACATCGCGTTTAAAGTTAAAGGGATGAAACAAAATATCGCTTTATGTGAAGGCGCCGGTATGAAACTGCTCCAAACGGGCGAATGGGCCACGGGACGCTATGCTTATATGGACGCGACGCCGTCGCTCAAAACCATCATCGAGCTTCTGGAGTTTGATAACGGTTAAAGCGGTATTTCCGGTACAGGGGACCCTGTAACACTATAAATTATGATAGGCCTGCGTTTATTAATAAACGCAGGCCTATTTGTTTTGTGGAACAATTTTTATAGCTGTATAGATTTAAAAATGCTACGCAATTTTTAAATACGCGGCAAACGCCGCGCGCCGCGAAGCGGCCTATACCTGCTGCATACGTCATATCCACGCGAGGCGTGGCAGCGAGCAAAGCTCGCTGTAGTTTAAAACTGTACCAGTTTTAAACCTATATGACTATATCAGCCCATTAACACGAATCTTCTATTAAAAACAATCCACTCAACGATCACTCATAGACGCTTTTACATAAAACGCATTCGCTCTGTTTCGCGGGTTTTTAATGAGGATTTGTATTAACTATACCATACCGACAATGCCTGTTTATTGTTCCGGGCGTATATCGCCATTGATGATTTTAGCCCCGTTCAGCGTGAGCACAACATGATGGGACAGGTTAACGGCGTCAACCCGGTTGCGGCCCGCCTGTTTTGCCCGGTACAGACACTTGTCCGCCTGTTTGATGCATTCGTTCACATCAAGGCCCATGCAGCCGGATACGCCGCCGATGCTGATTGTAACATGGACGACCGCTCCGTTTTCAATATGAAACGCGGCTTCTTCAATAGTTTTGCGTAAACGCTGCAGGGTACTCTCAAACATTTCATGATCTATACGGGGTAATACAACAACAAATTCTTCGCCGCCCCAGCGATAAACGCGGTCAAGCGGGCGTATATGATCCTTTAAAATACCGGCGAGTTCCCTGAGCACACCGTCGCCAACCGTATGACCATACGCGTCATTGATATTTTTAAAATGATCCACATCCACAACCGCGTAGGACAGAGAGCCGGCGTTATTCTCCTGCTCGACGTCCCGCTGAAAAGCATAGCGGTTGCCCACTCCCGTCAGCGAATCCGTGAAGGCGTGCAATCTGAGCTTGCCGTTCATCTCAACGAGGCGCTTTTGTGTCTGAGAGCGCACAAGTTCGCTGATCCAGGCGCACAGAACAACAAATGATATTAAAACGGGAAAACGGTAACGGAAAGACTGTGTATACTGAAAATCCAGCATTCCATACAGCGGTGTCAGCAACATAACAAAAACCTGGAATAAAAGCGCTATATTGAACATGCGCGCCGTCATCCGGTCCGCTATCAAAAACGTAAATGCGGCAAAAACACACAGCCATACGGGGCTGAAACCCTCAGCCCCGCCCGTATAGAGAAAGAAACCGGAAAGAAGCCATGCGCCTGAGAAGACAATCACCGTACTGATTTTAAGAATATTTCGGCGCAGCAAAAGAAGCAGCGCCATAACCACAAAAACGGCGAACATAAGCAATGTGATCAGCATCAGGCCGTAATTGCCCCCAACACCGTTTATGGCGGACAATGCAAGCGATACCACGCCGATAGCCAGGTAAAACAGCATATTGATTGTACGTAAACGCGCCTTTTCATCGACGCATATATCGTCCCATCTGTCAAGATATATTGAAGAAAAGGATTTGGATTCCTTCAATAACGAATCCTCCTTTTTAATATGTTCTATAGTTATATAAGACAATATGCGAAAAAATTCCCGGTCTCAAAAACTCAGGTATTTATTAATTATATTATCACTTTTATAACTGGAATACAAGTATAATTTGCGAATAAACTTTATCCCATATAAAGCCATGATATGAATTTTTTCCCTTTTTCCGGTCACATTGTCTTTGTGATGTTCAGTTTCACATTTCACTATATGAAAATCCTGATTTCTTGTGAGACTGCGCCAATTTTTTACCCAAACCCCAAACACCGCAAATCCACCATGGCGGTTCGCCGCCATGGCAAACCGTCCGCCCGCGGGCGATTTGGCGCCGCGCTTTAAAAAAGCGCGGCGGATTTGCGGCACGTCGGATTTACCTGCAACAACTTCTCAACCACGAGATCATCTGTTAAGCGAAATCTACTGTTGCCGCACCCGTCAGCCGCCCTCAGACATGCGGCAAAGCCGCATGCTTTAAAACAGCCTCAAAGACTGTTTTAAAGTGACAGGTATAGCTCTGGGCGGTCAGCAGTACCGCGATGAGTTTCGAAAAAAAGAGCGGCTACTGCCGCTCTTTTTGCCATACGCTTTGTCAAACCGATTATTTCGGGCAACCGCGCGATTGATCAAGACGCGAAATTCGTGAAGTATCCCTTGATAAAAATAACAGGTGTTCCGCGGTCGCCGCTGCCGCTGACAAGGTCACACAAGCTGCCGATCAAGTCCGTGTAACGCCTTGGCGTCGTCCCCTGCGCGGTCATGGAGCCCACCAGATTGCTGTCCTTGCCGCGAATCTTCGTCTTCATCGCTTCGGCAAGCGCATCCCCGCTCAGGCCCGCCAGTTCGTTGTCGGCGAAATATTTCATTTTGATTTCATTGGGTGTCCCTGAAAGCCGCTGTGTAAACGACGGCGAAACGACGGGGTCGGCAAGCTCCCATATACCCCCGACAGGGTCCTTAAAACAGCCATCGCCGTAAATAAGCACCTCGATATCCTTGCCTGTCCGCGCTTTCATCTCCCGCTGCACACCCGTAACAACCGGCTCACAGTCACGGGGAAAAAGCTTGACGGAATCTTCTGTCGCCATGTTGGAGCCCAGCAATCCGTATTCCCTGTTGTAGCCGCTGCCGTCAACACTCTCGGACAGAATATCCTCCAATGTGCAGACACGCGCCCCGCCCTTGTTTTTTACGATTCGGCTGGTCCGCCGCCTGGTATGGATATCACAGCACAGGACATTTTTAGTGTAGTTAAGAATATAAGCCGGGTCATTCGAAAATACAACCTCGATATGATCACCAAAGCTTTTATACACATCAATATAGTCCACCCCCGTGAAGGGATGCACCGTTTCATTTCCAAACATGGCCCTGAATCCGGCTTCGTCAAAACTGTCGCTGTAGGGATTCACGCCCTTTTCGTCCAGCTGATCCATTGAGACAAGGGCGTTGCCCACCTCGTCGGCCGGGTACGACAGCTGAATCGTGAGCTTCCTGCAGCCCATCGCAATGGCCTTGAGCAAAACGGAAAAGCGGTTGCGGCTGAGAATCGGCGAAACGATTCCCAGATCCTCGCCGCCAAATTTATTTTTTATATCCGCGGCAATTTGCGCGCAGGTGGCGTAATTGCCCTGTGTCCGCGCAACAACGGATTCGGTAATGCCGATGATATCCCCGTCGTCGATCATAAAACCCTCGCCCTTTGACGCGGCCATAATGCTGTCGCACACACCCGACACCAAATCGTCGCCCTGTTTGTAAATCGGGGAAATAATGCCCCTTGCCGTCACACCCGTATAATTCATTTTTGCTCTCCATTTCATAATACGACTTAAGACGCGTATCGGATTGCGGTGGGTGAAGCGCTCACGATTTGACTTCACCACCGTTCTTATTATAAAATAGCCGTAATCATTAGTCAAATTAATGATTCTTATATTTTTTATTAATGTATCTAATTCAAGGAGTTTTTATGACAAATCTGGAGCACTACAAAGCCTTTGCCAAGGTCTGCGAAACCGGCAGCTTCACTTTGGCGGCGCAGGCGCTCTTCTTAACGCAGTCCGCCGTCAGCCAGTCCATCCGGCAGCTGGAGGATTATCTCGGCGCGCAGCTCTTTATCCGCTCGTCCAAAGGCGTTTCACTGACGGAAGCGGGCGAAATCCTGTTTGATCACGTGGGCGGCATTGCGGACACCGTCACGGCCGCCGAACAGCACATCGCCCGGCTGAAAGGGCTTGAAGAGGGCGCGCTGAACATAGGCGCCAGCGATACACTGTGCCGCCATCTCCTTCTCCCCTTTCTCACCGAGTTCCAGCGCCGATACCCCGGCATTGATATCAGGATCACCAACCGGACTTCGGGGGAAACCGCGGATTTAATCCGGCAGGGCAAAGCCGATATCGGCTTTGTCAATCTCCCGCTCGAGCAGGCCCGGGGGCTCGTCGTCAAAGAACTAAAGCCTGTTCACGACTGTTTTATCTGCGGTGAAAAATATTTTGGATCTTTTAACACCCCCATACACTTACAGGAGCTGGCGCGTTATCCCCTGCTGATGCTCGAGGGGCTCAGCGCCACCAGGCGCTATCTTGATCAATACCTGCTTGCGAACAACATCAGCCTCAAGCCCCAGATCGAGCTTGGCAGCCTTGATTTGCTCATTGCGTTCGCGCGCAATAATTTCGGCATCGCCGCCGTGACGAGAGAATTTCTCGGCGACGCCCTTGACGGCGGCATGCTGAGGGTCATCACGCTCAAAAAAGAAATACCCGCAAGGCATATCGGGATGATGACCAAAAAAGGCATCCCTCTATCCTTTGCGGGCCGTGAATTTACTCAAATGCTGCCCAGCGGCGGGGCGTGACTACGCGCCGATATCGGCGACACCCCATTGGCCCTTATCCTTTATCCAGGCCATGCCATTGTAAACGGGGCGGATCGCTTCGTATTCAAACGGAATCACGATACCGCCGTTCACATCAAGCAGGCCGTATTGGCCTTGTTTTTTGACCGCGACATAATCTCCGGTGAAATCATAGATCTCCTGCGTGTAGAGATCGTGTTCCGAACCGCTTTTAAGCACACTGTTGTGTACGGCGTCGTATTCAAACGGGATGATCAGGTTGCCTTTCGTGTCAATATAGCCCCACTTCCCATCCTTCCTCACGGCGGCCCTGTCGCACCAGAAGCCAAGGGCGCGGTCAAACTGGAACGGGATGACAAGCGTCTTTTCATTTTCCGCAAAACCGTATACATCCATGTAATCGACGTCATAGCCATACATCGTCTCCGGGTTTTCGCTCACTTCGGCGGCGCGCACCGGAAAAATAAAGTCCGGCGCGTACTGCTCCGCAAAGAGGCTGTCCGTGGCGACATCCCAGACAAAATCGTACAGGGAACCGCCGTGACCGCCGTGTTCTCCCGTGATTTGGTAGTTCTCGTCCAGTTCATACCTGTCCGCCGTTATGATCCCGCAAAGGCATTCGTCTATATGGGCGTATTGGATATCCAGAACAATGTTGCCGTCGTAATCAATCAGTCCGCATTGCCCGCCCTGTTCAATCCTGTTGACGGGCGCGTAGGCAAAGCATGAAAACGGCGAATACGAGGACATGGGCTGTATGTCGTCGGCCAGGACGGACGGCGCCAATAGCCAGTTAATGCCCGATTCCGGCGCCGGTTCATTCTCCTGCGACTCCGGCCGGGAAGCCGAATCCGGCGGCGCGCTTTCTTCCC
>JAITVU010000240.1 GCA_031285645.1 Oscillospiraceae bacterium
GCAAGGCTGCTTTGATCATTTTGCGCTGAATCGGGGTCTTCCTGCGAAACGCCGCAGGAAACAACTACCAGAGATAATGACACAATTAAAATCGCCTGTACAAAGCCTTTCACCCGACATCCTCCATGTTTTATGATATATAGGCCACATTCTCGTCACCCAAAAGACGCTTCAGTTCCCCGATCATCACGTCGTTGGGCGCGATCCAGTAACTTTTCGGGCATTTGAGGTACTTGCCCTTGTCGCCGTAATAAAAATACACGGGAAACGCGCCCTCAAAGACAAAGAGCACATTGGCGGCTTTTTCGACCAGCGGACTGTTCTCTTCCGGGAATTTAAGGTAAAGTCCCTGCCGCTTTGACGCCGTCTTCGGCGCTTCGGGCCTTCTCCGCGCGTTGTCCGGCTCACGCCTTTGAAAACGGTCGTTTTTGGGGGCGCCGCGCAGCACGTCCAACGCCTGACTGGGCGGTAAAACCATGTCGCACACGATCTGCACGCCCTCCTCCCTGTCGCCCTTTGCTCGGCCGCGCACGACGACGACATTGCCTGTCGTGACGATATTGCCGTACTGCTCATAGACTTTGGGGAAAACAATCAGCTCAATGGACGCCGTCTTGTCCTCAATATCCGCAAAGGCCATCAAACCGCCGTTTTTCGTCGTCTTTGTCTTGCGTCCCGTAATAATGCCCACAATGGTGCAGAGCTGGCCGTCCATATTGCGGGAGCGCAATATGCGCCCGATCTCCGTCGCGCCCGCCGCCGCGATCAACTCCTCATATTCGGCCAAAGGATGGCCCGACAGGTAGAGGCCCGTGATCTCCTTTTCCGCGGCGAGCTTCTCAAGCGGGCCGTACTCCTCCACATTGGGCAGGATATAGTCATTCCCGCTCTTCTCCTCCGCGGCGCCGAACAAATTAATCTGGCCCGACACATTGTTGCGCTGCTCCGACTCGATATCGTCGAGCAAAGCGCCGAAACCGACCTCCATCTGGCGGCGGCCATGGCCGAATCCGTCGAGCGCGCCGCATTTGATCAGGCTTTCAACCGCGCGGCGGTTCAGCTCCTTGCCGACCATGCGCTCAAGAAAATCGTAAAGGTCCGTGAACTTTTTCTCATTGCGCGCCGCGATAATTTCCGTTATGAAACCACGGCCGAGATTTTTTATGGCCAACAGGCCAAAACGGATTTTATCGCCCACAACCGTGAAGCCGAGGCCGCTCTCGTTGATGTCCGGGGGTAAAACGTCGATGCCGAGCCTTTTGGCCTCGGCGATATAATCGGCGACCTTGCTGCCCGAGTCAAGCACGCTTGTCAGCAAGGCGGCCATGTACTGCCTCGGGTAATGCAGTTTAAGCCAGGCCGTCTGGTAAGAAACAAGCGCGTAGGCCGCCGCGTGCGATTTGTTGAAGGCGTATGAGGCAAAGGAGATCATCTCGTCGAAAATCTCATTGGCCACCTGCTCGCTCACGCCGTTGGCGACGGCGCCCACGCATTCGACGGAGCCGTCCTCCCTTTTGGCGCCCCAGACAAAATTCTGGCGCTCCTTAAGCATGACGTCGTGTTTTTTCTTGGACATGGCCCGGCGCACCAAATCGGCGCGGCCGTAGGAATAGCCTGCCATCTCGCGGCAAATTTGCATAACCTGCTCCTGATAGACAATGCAGCCGTACGTCACGTCCAGGACATTTTTGAGCATGGGGTGCTTATAGGTGACAAGATCCGGATTGTGGCGGTTTTGTATATAGCGCGGAATCGAGTCCATGGGCCCGGGCCTGTAGAGGGAAATAACGGCGATCAGGTCCTCCATGTGCTCCGGCCCGAGCTGCATGAGAACATTTTTCATGCCGCCCGACTCAAACTGGAACACGCCGTTTGTCTGCCCTTTCCCGAGCATCTCAAACACGCCGGGATCATCGAGCGGGATGCGCTCGATGTCGAACCTGTCCGTGTCCGACTGTCCCTCATTGAGCATATTTTCAACGTCCCTGATAACGGTGAGGTTGCGCAGGCCCAGGAAATCCATTTTAAGCAAGCCCAGTTCCTCGAGCGTCGTCATGGGAAACTGCGTGACAATGGCGTTATCGCTCTTCATCAGCGGCACATAGGTGTCGGCGGGTTCCCTCGTGATCACAACGCCCGCCGCGTGAGTGGACGCGTGGCGCACCATGCCCTCCACCTTGCGCGCCATATCAATCAGCTCGCGGTTCTCAGGGTCGCCCTCGTAAAGCTTTTTAAAGTCGGGGGAAACTTCCAGGGCTTTATCAAGCGTCATATGCAGTTCGAAGGGGACGGATTTCGCGATGACATCCACAGCGCCGTAGCTCATGCCCAGCGCGCGCCCCACATCGCGCAGCGCCCCGCGCGCCGCCATGGTGCCGAAGGTTGTGATCTGGGCCACGTGATCGCTGCCGTACTTTTCCACAACGTAGTCGATGACTTCCTGCCGGCGCACATAGCAGAAGTCGATGTCGAAGTCCGGCATGCTGATGCGCTCGGGGTTGAGGAAGCGCTCGAAGAGCAGATTGTACTTCATGGGATCAATCCCCGTGATGCCGATGCAGTAGGCCACAAGGCTTCCCGCGCCCGACCCGCGCCCGGGCCCCACGGGAATACCCTGCTTTTTGGCGAAATCGATGAAGTCGTGCACGATGAGGAAGTAATCCACATAGCCCATGCGCGTGATGACGTCAAGCTCATAATTGAGCCTGTCCACAACCACCTGATCCGGGCTCTCGCCGTAATAGCGTTTCAGCCCGGCAAAGCTCATCGAGCGGATGTACCCGGCGTTGTCCATACCGCCCGGCGCCTCGAAATAAGGCAGGAAGGTTTGCCCGAATGTAAAATCCAGGTTACACTGCTCGGCGATTAAAGCCGTATTGTCCAGCGCGCCTTCATACTGGCCGAAGAGCGCGCGCATGTCATCCTCGCTTTTGAGATAAAACTCCTCAGTCGCGAACTCCATGTCGCTGCCTTCGTGCACGGTGCGGTTCGTCTGGATGCAGACGAGGATATTTTGCATCCTGGAATCTTCTTTGCGCACATAGTGCACGTCGTTTGTGGCCGCCATTGGGATGCCTGTCTCCCTGGAGAGGCGCGCGAGCTCGGGCAAAATATGCACCTGCTCCTCAATACCGTGGTTCTGTAGTTCAATATAGTAATTGCCGGCGCCAAAAACGCTCTGGAACCAGAGCGCCGTTTCCTTCGCCCGCTCAAATTCTCCTGAAGAAAGGGCGCGCGGCACTTCCCCGGCCAGGCACGCGCTCATAGCGATGAGCCCGCCGCTGTGTTTTTCCAGCAGTTCCCTGTCCACGCGCGGCTTGGAATAAAAGCCGTCTATAAAGCCCGCCGACACCATCTTAATGAGGTTTTGATAGCCCTCCTCGTTTTTGCACAGCAATATAAGGTGGTAGGGCGAGGAATCGACCTTGTGCTGCTTGTCAAAGCGGGTGCGCGGCGCGACATAAACTTCGCAGCCGATAATGGGCTTGATCCCCTGCTTTTTCGCTTCCTTATAAAAATCGATCACGCCGTACATCACGCCGTGGTCCGTGATCGCCATGGCCTTTTGACCCAGGGATACGGCGTGCGCAATCAGCGGCTCGATACGGCACGCGCCGTCAAGCAGGCTGTATTCGGTGTGGACATGGAGATGCACAAAATCAGACATAGGCTTTCCTTTCGTGTTTTAGGCATGATCCGTGTTGTAAGAAAAATGAAGAATCTATAAATTCTGATTGTCTGTTTCCTTGCATTATTCAAGGCGGCAAAGCGCTCAAAACAGCCGAACCCGGCGTGCCGAACGATGCCGGCATATTTATGCGGCCCGCACATTTCCGTTTTCATCGCGCCCGCCCTGTGTTATACTCAAAGACAGCGCCGCATATTATAGCGGCGGGAATAAATAAGCGGAATAGAAAGACATTAAAATTCCCGCCGCATTCGGCAGAAAGTAAATAATAACGTTCCGGTTATTTTTTACTTTTGCTATAGGTTGCGCATGGAGGGCCTATGAAAAAACTTTTAAATTCGACTGCCAAAAAAATCGCCCTGTGTTATGTATTGTATCATATCCTGGGCATTGCCGTCTATTTCACCACGCAGTCATATTTCTTTCTGGTCTGGAATCTCTTTCTGTCCATCGTGCCGCTTTTTTTCGCCCGGCTGCTTGAACGTTCACTTGGAAAACGCCACTGGAGTATCATCTGCGTTTTATCCTTGTTTTGGCTGCTTTTTTATCCGAACGCGCCGTATATGGTGACTGATCTTATGCACCTGCGCTGGCTCAGATTCGACTCGGCGGACACAGTCCAAAACATCCTGTCGTGGATACGGCTGCTCTATCTCGCGCTCGGCGTTTTGCTCGGCGGGCTCGCGGGAAATTTGTCGCTTTATAAAGTTCATCGACTCCTCAGTCTGCATTGGGGGCGTTGGAAAGCGCGTTTCTGCCTTGCTGTTATCTTTTTGCTCAGCGGTTACGCCATTTATATCGGCCGCTTTCTGCGCCTCAATTCCTGGGATATTGTG
>JAITVU010000308.1 GCA_031285645.1 Oscillospiraceae bacterium
TGATTACTTTGAATGCAAGCTGATTGACTACGCCAACCGCTACGCCGTGCAGCCCGAACGGCTCGCCGGCGCGGCGCATCAGAGGAAAACAGCGGACGATCACCCCTTTATCCGCCGCAATCCGGATAAATGCATTTTGTGTGGGCTGTGCGTGCGTATCTGTGACGAGGTCGTCGGTGCGACGGCCCTTGGGCTTGTGGACAGGGGTTTCGACACCATTGTCAAACCGTCGCTGGACAGGCCGCTCAATGAGACGGACTGCATCGCGTGCGGCCAGTGCGTCCACGTTTGCCCGACGGGCGCGCTGACGGAGACGCTGATGATTGAAAAACAGGTGCCGACGCGGGCGCTTGAAACACAGACAGTCTGCTCGTTTTGCAGTGTGGGCTGCCAAACAAAGCTGACGCATACCGGCGATTTGCTTCTGCGCGCGCTGCCTGTCGCCGAAGATAACAGGGACGCCCTTCTGTGTATGAAGGGACGCTTCGGCTTTGGGGAAATCGCCAGGGCCGACAGGCTGACGCGTCCGCTGATCAGGAACGCCGCGGGGTCATTTGAAGCTGTGCCCTTTGAAACGGCGTATACGCATGCGGCAAAACGCCTGCAGGCCGTTAAAGCCGTGTATGGGCCGGACAGCGTCGCGATTGCCGTGTCGGATCGCTATACAAACGAGGAAGTCTTCCTTATTAAGGAATACGCGCAAAAGGCGCTCGGAACGCGGGCGGTGTTTTCGCTCGGCAAAGCGCGGGGCGGCCTCGCCGACACGCTCGGCGCCGACGCCTCCACAGCCGACTTTGACGGGCTTGAGCAAACAGGCCTTGTGCTGCTGATCGAGAGCGACATCAGGAGCCCGCACGCCGTCGCCGGGCTGCGCGTGAGGAAGGCGTTTGAGAACGGGGCTGAAATCATCGCGCTCAACTCCTTTGAAAGCGCCGTGGATGAGTACGCGTCCATGCGCCTTGATCCGGGTTCGGACCTGTCTCTGCTTAAAGGAATCCTCAAAGCTGTGATGGATTTGTCCGGCGCGGGGAAAGAAATTCCGGGCTATGAGGCGCTCCGGGAAGCGCTTGGTGCTGTTAGTGTAAGTCCGGACGCCCTGAAAGTGGCCGGGGCCTATGTGAAGGCCAAAAAGGCTGTTATAATTTTTGAGCAAAACAGGATCAGCGCGGATGCGGCGCGCCTTGTGGGCGATATCGCGCTCTGCGGCGGGCACGCGGGCGGCGCGCGCAGCGGCGTGATCCAGCTCAAACCCGGCGCCAACGCCCAGGGCCTTGCCGATTTGGGCGTCGGCAACGGTGAAGACTTGATTGAGTGTATAAACCGCGGTGTTGTGAAGGGGCTTGTCATTTTCGGGGAGGACAGCGCGGCCTTTGACGCAAGCGCGCTCGATTTCCTTGCGGTTCAGGATTTGCAGCTCACGCGGACGGCGCAAAAGGCTGAACTGGTCCTGCCCGCGCGCAGCTTCGCGGAGGGGGCGGGCACCTTTACAAGCGCGGTGGGAAAAGTGCAGTCGCTTAAAGCCGCGGTGTCGTCTCCCATCCCGGTGACGACTATCGATATCATAAAGGGACTGGCAAAGGCGTTGGGCTATGACATGCCTTACCGGGACGGCCGCGACGTTATTTTGCCGGAGAGGACCATACAGCCTGTAAACCTTGCCCAGCCGGATGGGAATGCGCTGGCCCGCACCGTGGCGAATACGAACGCCTTGTACAATTCTCTCATGGCTTTTGCCAAAAGCGCGGGTTTGTAATGATTATTACTGCGTTTCAGGATTCTTGATTATGAACCAAAAAGGCTTGATACCCCGCTGCCTGCAGCGGTACCATATAAGCCCTTTTTGGGCCGCAGCCCGGTATCGCCGGCTTGATACCCCGGGGTCTCTGCCCCGGGGAGGTTCATTTTTGCACGGTTTCCATAGCCGCAGAACCGCCGCGTCTTAAAAAGCGCGGCGGTTCTGCGGCTATTGGCTTGTCGGTCGGCTTGCTTTTTAAAGCGGGATATTGGCTTTTGATTGCCATTAAAAGTGTACAAAAAATACAGTTCATTTTATACTTGCCTTTTATCGGGAGATTGTGATAATATTAATGCATATGGGCAATTTTCCCCGGCGCGGGATTGATGGGTTTTTGGGTATAATATACTGAATTATATAAATGTATAAATGCCAAAGTAAATGGAAAAGGAGTCTTTGCTATGTCAATTGACTGGGGCCAGGCCGGCAACGTTGTTTTTTCCGGTCTGTTCATCGTCTTCTTAGCCCTTCTTTTGCTGATCGCGCTTGTCATTATTATGGGTAAGGTGCTGGGGCGCAAATCAAGTCCCAAGCCTCCGGATGAACCGCCTGCGGTTAGCGGCGGAGGAAAACCGGCCCAGGCTGTCTCGGCAGCGCCGCCCGCACAAAAAGGCGGCGGCATGCAGACGATCGCCGCGATATCGGCGGCTGTCGCCGCATATATGGACGAGACCGCGCCCGGCGTCGCGTACGCTGTAACGGGCATCACGCCGAAAACAGGCAACCGCGCGAACGGTATGCGCCCCGCGTGGGGATTTGCCGGCATGCGCCAGAATACGGAGCCTTTTTAAGCTTTTATTATGGTGTGTTTAACGCCGATTGTTTTTTAACGGGCTGCTGTTAAAAACGGGGCTTTCTTCCCAATCGGTGCGTGGCTGTACCTGCCGCTGTCAACGGCGTTATGCGGGTATCCGTATGGCATGGGATCTGGCCGAATTTTAGAGAGAAAGGGATGCGGTCTTACATGTTTCAAACTGTTATAGACCTGTGGATGGAATCGGGATTTGCCATGCTGACGATCCAACATGTCATCATGATCCTTATTTCATTTGTACTTATTTATCTGGCAATCGGCAAAGGATTTGAACCCCTTCTGCTTTTGCCTATTGCCTTTGGCATGCTTTTGGCGAACCTGCCCATGGGGGGGCTGTTTGCGGAACCGGAGGTCTCATATACATTAATTCAGTCGCCCGAGCTGCTGCCTGAGGGCGCCTCGCTTAAAACGGTGATTGAAGGCGGGCAGACGATTTATTACGCCGCCAAGACGCAGGTGGGCGGATTGATCTACTACCTCTACCAGGGCGTTAAGCTCGGTATTTACCCCTCGCTTATTTTCCTCGGCATCGGCACGATGACCGACTTTGGCCCGCTGATCGCGCGCCCCTCCAGTTTCCTGTTGGGCGCCGCCGCGCAGGTCGGCATCTTTGTCACATTCATCGGCGCGATTGTCATCGGCGCGCTTGTGCCCTCAATCGGCTTTACAGCGCAGGACGCCGGCGCCATCGGTATTATCGGCGGCGCGGACGGCCCGACGGCTATTTATACGGCGACAAAGCTCTCGCCCGAGCTTCTGCCTTCTATCGCGATTGCGGCGTACTCCTATATGGCGCTTGTGCCGATTATCCAGCCGCCGATTATGCGTTTGCTGACGACGCATAAAGAGCGTTCCATCGTGATGGAGCAGTTGAGGCCCGTTTCCAAGACAGAGAAGATTGTATTCCCGATTCTTGTCGCGGTTTTCTGTATCCTGCTTATTCCGTCTACCGCGCCATTGATCGGTATGCTGATGCTCGGCAACCTGATGAAGGAATCCGGTGTTGTTGAGCGCCTGACCAAGACGGCGGGCAATGAGCTGATGAACATTGTCACCATCTTCCTCGGCATCAGCGTCGGCGCGACCGCGAACGCGGAGCGCTTCCTCACACCCCGCACGCTCGGCATCATCGTTCTTGGCCTCATAGCCTTTAGCTTCGGTACGGCCGGCGGTGTTCTGCTTGGTAAGTTAATGTCCTGGGCCACAAAGGGCAAGATCAATCCTCTGATCGGTTCGGCGGGCGTTTCCGCTGTACCTATGGCCGCGCGCGTGTCACAGAGAGTCGGCCAGGAGACCAACCCGAATAACTACCTGCTTATGCACGCCATGGGCCCCAACGTAGCCGGCGTTATCGGGTCGGCGGTTGCGGCCGGTGTGTTGATTTCAGTGCTTGGCTAAGGTTATGATTTATAAGTGCTTATTAAAAAGGAGCGGTTTATACCGCTCCTTTTTCTTTATAAGCGTTTATTATGAAGCCTGATGGTATGGCCTCGGTTCATCGATAATTATAGTCATTACGGTTTAAAACGTCCATTATAGCTGTACAGGTTTAAAATGCTACGCAATTTTTAAATACGCGGCAAACGCCGCGC
>JAITVU010000353.1 GCA_031285645.1 Oscillospiraceae bacterium
TTTGGAGCAATTTAAAGCTTTGCCTTGCTAAAAGGCCTTAAATAAAAACAGGATAGATTTTTCAATGAAAAAATAAAATGGTGAGGTTTTATCCTCACCATTTTACTTTTCTGGTCTCACCGATCAATAATACCAGGCCGCTTCTTATTATGAACCAAGGGGGTAAGACCGCACCATCTTGCTGCTGGGCGGTTTATTCGCTACTGATCCTTGCTTTCCTTTTCGGCGGGGAAAATGACAGTGAGAAGTTTGATCACAATCATAAATATAATCAATACGGAAAAAACGCCTAAAAGGCCGTATC
Organism: Oscillospiraceae bacterium; assembly: GCA_031285645.1. Lineage (GTDB taxonomy): Bacteria > Bacillota > Clostridia > Oscillospirales > Ruminococcaceae > WRAV01. Next base: position 305 of record JAITVU010000353.1, read on the forward strand.
CCATCAGCTGGAATCCGAGTTGCATGTCATTCATCTATTAATCTCCTTTGCTATATGCTTGTCAATAAACTCAGCCGCCCAGCAGGATGGGCACGAGGTGCAATATCATGCCGCCCGCGACAACGGAGCCGAGCTGCCCGGACACGTTCGCGCTGACGGCGGGCATGAGGATGAAGTTTGTGGGGTCTTCCTCCTTGGCCATCTTCTGGACGATGCGGCTGGACATGGGAAAAGCCGATATACCCGCCGCGCCGATCATGGGGTTGACCTTATCCTTTGTGAACAGATTAAGCAGCTTCGCAAAAAGCACGCCGCCGGCCGTATCGAAGATAAAGGCGATGAGGCCCATGCCGAGAATCAGCAGGGTTTGCACGCGCAGGAACTGCGACGCCTGCATGGTGGCGCCGATCGTGATGCCGAGCAGCAAAGTGACGAGGTTGGCCAGCTCGTTCTGGGCCGTCTTGGAGAGGCGCTCGAGCACGCCGCATTCCCGGATGAGATTGCCGAACATCAGGGAGCCGACCAAAGAAGCGGATTCGGGCGCCAGGATGCCGGAAACGATGGTGATGACGACGGGAAACGCGATGAGCGCAGGCTTTGATATCTTCGCGCCTTTGTAATCCATGCGGATAAGGCGCTCCTTTTTTGTCGTGAGGGCCCTGATGACGGGCGGCTGTATAATGGGGACAAGCGCCATGTAGGAATAGGCGGCGACTGTGATGGCGCCGAGATACTCCTCGGCGAATTTGCGCGCCACAACAATGGATGTGGGGCCGTCCGCCGTGCCGATAATGCCGATGGCCGACGCCACCTTGAGGTCAATCCCGAGCTGCGGGAAGCGCGACCCGACAAAGAGGGCGACAAGGATGGTGAAAAAGATGCCGAACTGCGCCGCCGCGCCGAAGAGCATCATCTTGGGCGATTTGAGCAAATGGCTGAAATCGATCATCGCGCCCACGGCGATGAAAATGAGGATGGGGAAAAGCTCCGTGATGATGCCCGCGTCATAAAAGGTTTTGAGAAAGCCGTCGTGCCCGTCGCTGGACCAGACAGTGGACAGGGGCAGGTTGACGAGGATCGCGCCGAACCCGATGGGCAAAAGAAGCATGGGCTCGTAGTCTTTTTTGATTGCAAGGAAGATGAGCACGAGGCCGATCAGGTACATAACCAGTTCCTGCCAGCCGAGACTCAAAGCGCCGGAGAACATTTGCTGTAACATCTCAGGTTATTCCTTTCCTTATTGCGGAATTTGCGGTCTTGCGGCACGCGCCGCCCACAGGGAAGCGGCCCATAAAAAAAGACCTCCACACCCCTTGAGTGTAAAAGTCTTGCTTCGCGAAACGCACGGTGTGTCTGCGCCGTCCGTATAATCGTTTTCGGCCGGGCTTTCGCCGTGGTGTCGACCGAAACAGCGGCTTGTCCGCGGAATCCCAGTAAATCCCCGGCAAAAGCCGCAAGCTACTCCCTTTTAACATTTATTTATTATATCCGATCGCGCGGGCGTTTGCAAGAGGCAGCGGCTTATTTTAAATAAATGCAAACGGGAAACAGAAATTGCCGATCACGCGCGAAACAGGTCTAAAGCGGGCCCGGACAGAATATCTTTTAATTAGGCGCTAAGCTTTGTTTGTGGACCAAATATTCCGGTGAGGTGAGTTTTATATGTTCATGATGTCATTTCGTCTTAAACGCGCGACACTGCTTGTGGGCGGAATCGTTGTGGTGCTCGGGCTTGTGTTGGGCGTGGGCGCCTGGAGCCGGGCCTTTGGCGGGACCGTGGAGGTGGATTCGACCACCCCGGTGTCTGAAAAAAACGTTAAAGTTCAAAAAGTGACGGGGAAAACAAATGAAGACCGGCTGGATTTCATAAAATCTTTTGGCTGGGAAATCGAGGAAGAGCCCTCCGAGATCATGGAGGTCATTATTCCGGCAGAGTTTGACGATGTGTACGACAACTACAACGCGATCCAGAAAAAACAGGGCATGGACCTCAAAAGCCTGGCCGGGAAACGCTGTAAGCGCTACTCTTATGTGGTGACGAATTATCCGGGAACGGATCAGGCGGTGCGCGTCAATTTGCTGGTCTATAAGAACAAAATCGTGGGCGGGGATGTTTGTTCGCTGGACGCCAACGGCTTCATCCACGGTTTTAACGCCCCGCAGTAAGCACAGTGATTCCGCTTATTTATCCCCGCCGCTATAAATAGTCAAACGCCACGCTCATGGAGCAACTTGAAAGTTCTGCTTTTAAACTTTAAAATGTGCCCATTTTAAAGTTGTTTGACTATATAGAGGGTCTTCCTGTAACCGCTTTCAAACAGGCGGCGCCCCTTTCAGGGCGCCGCCTGTTTTT
>JAITVU010000012.1 GCA_031285645.1 Oscillospiraceae bacterium
GGAAATCGGCGCTATCTGCCGGACAAAGGGCGTGCCCTTTCACACCGACGCCGTACAGGCCGTCGGGCATGTGCCGGTCAATGTCGCCGAGCAGTCTATCGACATGCTCACGCTTTCCGGCCATAAGCTGCACGCCCAAAAGGGCGTCGGCGCGCTTTATGTCCGCAAGGGCATCCAGCTGCCCATCTTTATGGATGGCGGCGCGCAGGAAAAGGGGCGGCGGGCCGGCACCGAGAACGTGCCGGGCATTGTGGGCCTTGGCGTCGCCGTGGAGGCGGCCTGCCAAAACATCGACGTCCGCAATGAAAAGGTGCGCATTATGCGCGACCGCCTCATCGACAGCATCCTTAAGCTGCCCCGCACACGCCTGAACGGCGACAGAGATAAGCGCCTTCCCGGCAACGTCAATATTTCCTTTGAGGGCATCGAGGGCGAAAGCCTGCTGCTGATGCTCGACCTCAAGGGCGTCGCGGTCTCGTCCGGGTCGGCCTGTACGTCGGGCGCACTCGACCCCAGCCATGTCCTGCTCGCCATCGGGCTAGCGCACGAAGTGGCGCACGGTTCCATGCGCATATCCATCAACGAGGACAACACGGACGCGGACATCGACTATATACTGGATGTCCTGCCGCCCATCGTCACAAGACTGCGCGAGATGTCCCCGCTCTGGGAGCGGATTAACAAATCTGACTATTGCGTTTGATCAGGTCAAGACCCTGGAGAAACTTTTTCGAGAAAAAGCTTTCTCCAAACCTCATCAAAAACTATAACATAAAGTTTTTGATCAGGCTTTTTTCAAAAAAGATCGCAGGTTTGGGCAGTGCCCAAGGTCTGCATGGGGTAACACGATAGCCTGTTTATTAAAAACAGCTGATATCTATCGCCAGCGCGTGTTTGCTCGTGTTTTATGCCCGATTTCTCAGGCGCTGTACAGCGGCCAACCATTAGCAAGGAGATAAAAATATGTTATATTCCGAAAAAGTGATGGAGCATTTCTCAAACCCGCGCAATATGGGTGAGCTTTCCGACGCCAACGGCGTCGGAGAAGTGGGCAGCCCCGCGTGCGGCGACATTATGAAGATGTATTTAAAGATTGAAAACAGCATTGTCGAGGATGTCAGGTTTAAGACCTTCGGCTGCGGCGCCGCCATCGCGACAAGCTCGATGGCAACGGAACTTATCAAGGGCAAATCCATCGACGACGCGATGAAATTGACCAACAAAGCGGTTGTGGAGGCCCTTGACGGCCTGCCGCCCGTTAAAATACATTGTTCCGTGCTCGCCGAGCAGGCGATTAAAACAGCCCTGGCCGATTATTACACACGCCTGGGCATCAATCCCGTTCCGATCCTGGGCGAACTCCCCGATCCCGAAGCCTGTCATGTGCATTGACGGCGTATAAGAAGCCGCGCTAACAAATAACAAAGACAGCAAAGCGCTTTAAGGCGTTTTGCTGTCTTTGCGTATACAAACTGAAATTGTGCGAATGCGCTTTATGTGAAACGCGTCCATGAGCGATTGTTGAGTGGATTTTTTTAATAGAGGGTTAGTATGTTGCCTCGCCGCGGCCATATACGAAACACTGATATCGTCCATATGGCATAAAGCCGAACCTGTTTTAAACCACAGCGGGCGAAGCCCGCTGCCGCGCTTCGCGCGGATATGACAATGCGGCGCTTAGCGGTCATCAGGCCCGCCGGGCGCCAGCCACCCCGAACAGGCGTCGTCCTCCACAGCCGTCAAATTGATATCGTGAATCGCGCCGCCGATATGCCCGTCACACAAAACGCGGACCGGCGTATAATTCATGCTGTAACCTTGCCAACAACCGCCTTCCCGCGTTTCGAACAGCACGCGCGCCGTTGTCCCGACCTGTCCCTGTAAAAAAGCCTTCTGGCTCCGGTCGATGACCGCGGCCATGTCGCGGCTCCGCCTTGCCTTCACCGTATTGCCGATCTGGCCGTCCATATTGGCGGCGGCTGTGCCGGGCCTCGGTGAAAAAGCGAAAATATGGCCTCTCGCGAAGCCTGTCCCGGCGACAAATTCCATGGACTGCCTGTGCTCCTCCTCACTCTCGCCGGGAAAACCCACCATGATATCCGTCGTAATGGCCGCATTCTTAAAAGAGCGGCGCAGATTATCGACGATGGCGGCGTACGCGGCTGTGTCGTAATGGCGGCGCATGCGGCGCAGCACTGTGTCACAGCCGCTCTGCAGCGACAGATGAAACTGCGGGCACAACTTGTCGAGGCCGCTCATGGCCTCAATATCACCCGGTGTAAGCAGTTCGGGTTCCAAAGAGCCCAGGCGCACGCGTTCAATCCCCCCGACACCGCAGGCGGCGGTGACGGCGTCCAAAAGCCGCAAGCCCGTATCAACGCCATAGCTGGACAGGTTGATTCCGGCCAGCACCACTTCTTTGTACCCGGCCTGCGCCAGTTCCTCCAGTTCCAGGCGCAGGTCCTCCAATTTCTTGGAGCGCACGGGCCCCCGCGCCTTAGGGATAATGCAGTAGGCGCAAAAGCGCTCGCAGCCGTCCTGGATTTTAACAAAAGCCCGTGTGCGCGCGTGAAAATCCCGCGCGCGCATCCCTTCAAAGGATTCATTTTTCGCGTGTGGCGCTATATTAATGATGCGCGTTTCACCCATCCTGATTTTTTGCACAGCATCAAGCAAACCCGCGCGGTTCTTGGGCCCCATGATGATATCCGCTTCGGCGATCGCGGCCGCCTGTTCCGGAAAAGCCTGCGGGAAACAGCCGCACAGGCACAGCACGGCCGACGGGTTTTGGCGTCGGAAACGCCTGAGGGCCTGTCGGCTCTTTTTATCGCCCGCCGCCGTGACAGTGCAGGAATTGACGACGTAAACATCCGCCTCCTCGTCCGGCTCGGCGATGTCGTATCCCGCGGCGGCGAACTGCTGCATCATCACGGCGCTCTCGTATTGATTAACCTTGCAGCCCAAAGTAAAAAAAGCGGCGCGCAACTGATCCCATCCCTTTCATCTATAGAGCGTTCAAATATTTCAGATATACTGTACAAATCCCCTTAATTAATAATGTGCTATTTACACAATTTAAGCGGCGTATTTTTGCCCAAATAGTGGGAAGCTATAATAATATCAAAAAACTACAGAATTATGACAAAATAATATTGACTATTGTTTTCAGCGCTGTTATAGTGTAGATGTAGAATAAAGAAGAAAAGAAAAAAATGACGAGATTTATTATCAGGAGGTCATTATTATGAAATCTGTAAACGTTCTGCTGGGCACCATCAACGATGTCAAGGAATTCGTCAATGTCGTAACACGGTTTGATTTTGAAGTTGATTTGATTTCCGGCCGCTATGCTGTTGACGCCAAATCCATCATGGGTATATTCAGCCTTGATCTGTCAAAGCCTATTAAGGTGGATATCCACTGCGATGATTGCGCGGAATTCCTTGCCGCAATCGACAAATTTATCGTAAAATAACTCTTTATTCTATATTTGTTTAGTGAAAAGCAGCCGGCCTTGCGCCGGCTGCTTTTTGCGTTCCGGCGCCTTTGTATAAAACGACACAAGCGTCTATCGCTGCGTCGTCATTTTTTTGCGAAAAACAGAACTGCCGCCGCGGCAAGCAATACAAACGCCGCAATAAACACAATCATCATTATTGACATTTTGAATCCTCCTCAGGACAAATCGGGCATTTTTTAGCTCCTGTTCCTATATTATAGCATGTTTTCGCCTCGGCGCACATACAATTGGTACAAGAACCCGGTTTGTACAATGGCCGATCAGGCGGTGTCGGATCGAAAGCGCCCGGTTTAATCCGGACTGAGCCGTTTCCGGGATTCATGTGTTTTCACCGGAATAGCGCGTTATCCGCCGAAAAGGTGGCTGTGTGAAAACGCCAATATGTTATTAAGGTTGAGGTGTTACGCTTATGGTCAAAAGGATTTGTGCTGTTTTATTAGGGCTCATCCTCTCGCTGTCCTGCTTTGCCGTCCACGCTTCGGGCGCGCCTGAGATGGCGGAAGAGGCGTATGAAGACGCGTATATGGAGGTGGAGGAATCCCTCGAAATGCTCAAGCTGGACGAGGAACTCCCCGAAGCTATTGCCGTCTCCGGCATTGCCGACGATTCCCTCCCGGCCAAATCGGCGATTATGCTCGACCAGGTTCAGGGGCAGGTGCTCTATGAAAAAAACGCGGATGAGCAGCTTCCGCCCGCTTCCATCACAAAGGTTATGACTTTGCTTCTCGCCATGGAGGAGCTCGAAAGCGGCCGCATCAGCCTTGACGATGTCGTCGTCGCCTCGGACTACGCCGCGTCGATGGGCGGCTCCCAGATCTGGCTCAAGCCTGGTGAGGAGATGACGCTGAATGATCTTCTCAAAGCCGTCGCCATCTCGAGCGCCAACGACGCGTCCGTTGCTGTCGGCGAGCATATCGCGGGCACAAACGACGCCTTTGTGGATATGATGAATATCAGGGCGCAGGAGCTCGGCATGGTCAACACGCACTTCATCAACTGCACGGGCCTCGACGAGCCTGGCCACCTGACCACGGCGCGCGATGTCGCCATCATGTCGCGCGAACTGATGAAGCATAAACGCATCCGCGACTATTCGACAGTCTGGATGGACAGCCTGCGCGGCGGCGAAACCGAGCTTGTCAACACAAACCGCCTTGTTCGTTTTTATAATGGCTCCACAGGGCTTAAAACGGGAACCACCAATGGCGCGGGGAGCTGCCTTTCCGCCACGGCGGAGCGCGACGGGCTGGGTCTTGTGACCGTTGTAATGGGCTGCCCAACGTCCGACGAGCGCTTTGCCTCCGCACGCAGCCTGCTCGATTACGGCTTCGCCAACTACACTTCCGCGCCCGTTCCGCCCATTGATAACCAGCTAACCCCTGTCAAGGTTATTCACGGTGTGGAATCGACTGTCGGTATCACATACGAACCACCCGGCAACTTTGTCGTCGACAAGAGAAACGCCGAAGCCATCACACAGGAAATCACCTTGGTCCCCGATGTTGAGGCGCCTGTCGCCGAGGGACAGATTCTGGGCAAGGTTGAAATCATCATCGACGGGAACAATGTCGCCTCCTATGATCTCAAAGCCAAGACCGAGTGCGGGCGAATGACCGTATATAAAGCCTTTAGCAAACTTCTCAGCGCCTTGTGCAACATGGCCGGCCGCGAAGGAGCGGCGCCCGAAGAATCGGGCGAAGCTGAAGAGACCGGAGATGCCAGTGAAGCGGCGCCCGAGAACGCAAGCGGTGAAAACGCGTCCGATTCCGGCGGTAACGCGGCGGATACGCCAGACGCCAACAGCGGCGACAATGCTCCGGCCGCTCCGAACAGCGGTGAGAACATGCCCGGCTCCAACGAAGGCGGCGCATCCACGCCGGAAAATAACAGCGGCAGCGCGAACACAGGCGAAAACGCCGAAGCTGACGAGGATGTCATGATCCAGAGTTCCGTTGCCATTACGCTGCGAGCGGACTAACCCGCACATCAACGGCGCCGGGCCTTGAGCCCGGCGCGCAAGGTTTTAAGCTTTCCGCCATTCTGAACGTACATTTTCAGATCTGTTATTCCGGTCTTAGCGAAGAATCTATCCTCATTCATTTAGAGCCTTTTGCAAAGGCGAGGCTTGTCGCTGATGCCGCGACGGGCACTTCCTTTCCCGCGTCGGAAAGGAACCAAAGGACGCCGGGAGGGGCCTCGCCCCGTCATTCTGAGCAAAGCTAAGAGAGTTTATAATCTCTTTTAATTTAAGGCCTTTAGCAAAAGCGAAGCTTGTCGCTCATGCCGCGACGGGCACTTCCTTTGTCTCGTCACAAAGGAAGCAAAAGACGCCGGGAGGGGCCACCTCCCGGACCCGCCCGGATATGGATAACAGGGAGAATTAAAGAGTTTGGGTACGT
>JAITVU010000023.1 GCA_031285645.1 Oscillospiraceae bacterium
AGTCATTTTATTATTGCAAAAACCTAAAATATGTGTTATTTTATGACCGATACGTATGTTTTTATGGAGGTTTTTATGAGCAAAAGATTAGTGGTTCTTGCGGTGTTTGCGCTTTGCACGGTTTTGATGTTTGGCGGGTGCGCGCAAAGCGTCGGCGATACGCTGGACAACGTCGGCAGTACAATCGGCAACGCGGTCGGGCAGCTTTTAAGCGGCGACGTTACGGGTGAAACCGGCAAAGTCTATTCAACGCAGTGGTTCAGCTTTAATGTTAAATCCATCAAGGAAGTACCGGAATACGCGGGGTACACGCCTGAGGATGGATATGTTCTGTACGATGTCCTGATCACGGAAACGTGCACGTTTGACGAATCAATTCCGATGGGCACGTTTGACTTTTATATGGATGACGATTCTTTTAGCGAGCCCATCTATCCCATAGCGCCTCTGGACGACACCATGATGCCGGATCAATTTGATCTCGGCGCCGATGAAACGGTTGAATACCATATGATTTATGAGGTGCCCGCCGAACACACGGCGCTCAAGCTTATGTACACGGAAGTGGACGAGGCGGATAATATCGGCGTGACTTTTACCATTAATATTGATTCGTAAATACTGTAAAGGGAAAAGGGAACCGGCGTAAAAATACGCCGGTTTTTTACCGTTAATTTATAATATATCTCAGGAATTTTCCCGTTTTTATGCTATAATTAATAAAACAGCGCATTAAGTGCATATATTCTGAAACATGAATCGCTCGATATATCGGATGGTGATTGGATGAACTCCGGCAACGACAAGCATGTTTTTCATATCTTCCACTCAAACTATCCCCTGCCGATCGGTGAAGAAGCGAGCCGGGCGCAGAGGCATATTATTGTTGTGGCGACGATATTATTCGCCCGAAAAGGATATGACGCCGTATCCATACGCGATATTGCCAAAGCCATCGGCCTCAAGCCCGGATCCCTCTACACCCACTTTGAAAGCAAGGAAAAGCTGTGGGACGCTGTGCTGAACCAGGCGCAGGAGCTGTATATGCTCTATTTTAAAAAGATGGGGGAAATGCTCGATAAAGCCGAAACCTTTGAAGCGGCGCTTGACATCATGTTCGAAGAGCCGATCAAGATGGACAACACCTTCACCTGCTACGCTTTCAGCCTGATCCAAAGCGAACAGTTTAACAGTGACCGCGCCGGCCGGATTATGAACGATATATTTTTAGGGTATTCCATCAGATTCATCGACAGGCATTTCCGGCGTTATATCGCCGACGGGTTGGCGCCGCCCTTTGATACAGCGACCGTCGCGGCGTCCTTTATGCACAATGTCCTGGCTACTATTAACGCAAGCGTCCAGCTGTTGATCGGCTGGTCCGCGCCCTATGATCCCGGTAAAATGATGGCGGCATATAAGCAGTCAATTTTGAAGTATGTACAGGCAATGGCGACTTGACCGCGCCCGGTCCATACCTGTTGAAATATCTGTTTGCATAAGCAACAGACGCGGTTTTCGTAGGGCCGGCCGCGGTTGAGATTATTTAAAACGCACGGCAAAAAAGCGCTTAAAGCGCTTTTTTTGCCGTGCGAATCCGGTATGACGCAGCTTAAGCTGATCCGCCCTTTATTTTGGTGATGACGCGGCGCGTGTTTTGGCTTCGTCGATGGATGCCATCATTCCCTTGAAAAGCGCCTCGTATTTCAGGGCGCCTTCGGGAATCCTCATGGCCGCCGTTGTGATGGATACAGGCACTTTTTGACCTTCCCAAATGATGGCCTCGCCATTATGCGCCTTTATCTTCTCCCCCAGTTCTTTGGTTTCACACTCCGTCTTATAGCCCGTCACCACCGCGAACTCATCCGCGCCCACACGGAAAACCAGCATGTCTTCGGGCGTTTCCCTGTCGAGCCGCGCGGCTATTTCGGCTAAAGCCAGATCGCCCGCGCCGTGACCATAATGGTCGTTTATATGCATGAGTCCCCGCATGTCGGCGCACAAAATCCAGGTGCCGCCCAGTTCTTTCAGAACATCGTACAACGCGCTGATATCCACTTTTCTTCTTGTTGGCATCACAAATCCCCCATTCTCATAATCGAGTTCAAATTTCGGGAACAGGCCGGTAAAACGGCGCTCGGCGCGGAACTTCGCGGGCGACAGGCCCCAGACTTTTTTAAAGCCGCGCGAAAACGCCTCGGGCGAGCCGTACTGATAGTCGAAAGCGATCTCCATCACGCTTTTATCCGTCGTCACCAGAACCCCGGCCGCCGCCGTCATCCGTCTTTTTGCGATATATTCGCTGACAGCACAATGAAAAACACGGTTAAACAGCTTCTGAAGCCCCGACACGGATGAATAGCACGCCCTGGCGACCGATTCGATCCGCACGGATTCGCACAGGTTCGCCTCGATGTAATCCAACGCCGTTGCAAGAATATACAGATTGCGCACGAAATCCCTCCCGCTCCCCATAACCTTGTTGGCGGCCTTTCCCTTCATCCGGCAAAGACCCGCCGAATAAAGGCTTATTGAATGATCTAATGATGCCGGCATCTGATTACAGTATACAGCAACCCGGGGGCCGGCGCATGATTTTATAGGTAAATGATATCTTTCGTGATATAATGATCAAAACGGTGTTCATGAAAGGAAGATGACAATGCTGACCAACACGGTGTTGGATACAATCC
>JAITVU010000096.1 GCA_031285645.1 Oscillospiraceae bacterium
GCGACCCCGCGGAGAGTTTTCCGCCTCAACTGCGCTTTGCGAAACATAAGGACGGCTCGGTGTTCGAAATTGAGCCGCTGGCAGCCGATATCCGTGCGCCCACCGAGCGAAAAACACTCCGCAAGCTGCGGGATGAAGTCCTGCGCCTGATCGCCGCGATGACAGATGTTGGATACGGCGACCTGAGACGGCAGCGGCGCATCCGGTCACAGCGGTTCAATATTTTGCTTCTGGCGATCAGCCTGCTGCTTTTAATCCCCATATTCGCGGCGGCGGCGTGGCGTCTGGGTTATCAAGCCGGCATGACGGGGCGCGTGCAACCCGGACCGGTCACAACAATGGAGCAGGATTGGCGCATTCTCCCCTATATTAAACAGGCCTTCTTTTACATAGCCGATCTGGTTGCCAAAACCATTCCCGCCGCCACAGGCCCTATTGTGGCGGCCGTCATAGCGGCGAACCGGATATCCAAAGTTAATAAACGCATGAAGGAGCAAGACGAAAAAACAGTGTGAAAATATCCGCTTAACGCGCGGCGATTTCATCATTTGAATCCACTATATACCGCCGGACCTGACCCCCGAACAAAGAGTTTGTCTGTCAGTTCGGCAGTTCGGCGATCCGCCCCATCACAACCTGGTTGCGGCCGCCGGACTTCGCTTCGTACATGGCGATATCGACGGCGCGCATCGCCGCTTCAAATCCGGCGCCGGGCGGGATCTGAACCACGCCGAAACTCGCCGTGACGGGAATATGCGTACCCTCATACACGATCTGCACATTTTCAACGACCGCGCAAAGCCGCTGCGCGAAGATGTAGAGTTTATCCGCGTCCCCGTCGGCCGTGAAAATGACAAACTCCTCGCCGCCATAGCGGGCGAAGATATCATAGGAGCGCAATTGTTCGCGGATGGCGTCCACAATGGAACACAGCACAAAGTCCCCCGCCATATGCCCGTATGTATCATTGATTTTTTTAAACAGGTCAATATCATAAAGGATCAGCGCCATTGAAAGATTGTGTCGCTGCGCCATATCAAGCTGCCTGTTCGCCATGTACAGGAATTGTCTGCGGTTGAGAATGCCGGTTAAAGGATCGGTCGTGGCCAGCTCCTCGAGACGGCTCATCAGTACCGTCATATCCGTAATGTCGCGGATCACGATCGACCACCCGGTCTGTTTGCCCGTGGAGCCGGTTATTTGGCTTATATTGGCGCGGTATGTGGAGAGGTTGGCGCCGTCGTCATCCCTGGCGTGGCGGAATGTAACCTGCCCGGATGAGGCGCCGGGTGCGAGGGCCCGAGGCCAGTCCTGTATTTTTGTGATGATTTCAGTGCCGGAAAACTCGGTGAGCTGGGGGAAAATCTGTTCCGCGCTGCGGTTGCAGAACATGAATCCCCAATCGGTGTCCAGCACAATCATAGCGTCGTCCATTGTCTCCACAGCCGTATAGGCGGCGGCAGAAATGATATCCATAAGCTTGTGGCGGAACAGATTGATGGAGAAAAGCAGCAGGCCGATTGTCATACAAAAGGGCGTGGGGTCGATCCCCGCGGGCAATATGCCGGAGACATTGAGAATATTGGCCGAAAAACCGACTGTTGAGCCGAGGATAAACAAAGTCATCTGGCTGCGCAGCTTGCTGGACCCTCTGATAAAGCGCGTAAAGAGCATGCCGTAAGCGATCAGCATAAACATAACGCTGACAGCCTGCTGTAAAAAATAAACAGGGCCGCGCCCGAGCACAATGTAGTAAGCCCCGCCGTACGGCACCATTTCGATCGACGTGTAGTAAAGGTGATGGCTGTCGTTAAAAAGGACAATCAAAAACATGATGAAGCCATACGTGACGGCAACAGCAGGCATCCAGCGCTTGATGAGCCGGGCCTGGAACAGGCTGAGCGCCGTGAGCAGGAAAAACGGCGCTATCATGGGAATTCCCAGGTTCTCGATACGCAACGCGGCCATAGCGGCCTCCGGCGTCGTGCATAAAATCTCGACGAGATAACCCAGGCAATACAAAAAAAGCCAGGCCGCGAGCGCCGCGGAAAAAATAGACCGGGAGCGGTCCCGCCGCGTGACGGCAAAAACCACCATCCCCGCATCCACAATGAGCGAGATGAGAAGACATATAACTAATGCGGTGTGCATGCATACCTCCCGAACAAATCGGTAATGGTGGTCCTGTCGCCTTAGATAAACAAGCCCTGTCCCGCCAATGCTGTTTATTCTCTGAAAAGCGACAAAAATTCATCTTTATTCCCATATGATTTATTTGCGCTTCCAAAGAAATCTCCATTGGAAGCGCAGCCACACTGCGGCAAATCGTCTGTGTCCTTTTCCGATTTGTTGCGTTTAGCGCGCAGGACAGGCGTTGGCCCGCGCCCGGAAAACCATTTAAAACTCAAGTTCAATGGCTATATATAACATGGTTCCGATTATAATAAATATACCTCAAAATTCTACCACAAACAATCGAAAAAAACAATACAATGTATACAAACCGCCAGTGGGTGATTTATGCAATCTGGCTATAGGCGATTTAACATGCTCTTAACCGTCTTTTCAGGCGTATAAATCACACAGCGTATGATTCTTTATGGCTTGTATGTCATCAGAGATTGCTGTAATATGAAAACAGATTAAGCGATGTTCCGGTTGTTTTTTACTTTTGCTGTAATCGTCATTGGAGGAGTGGAGTATGAGCGCAACGGAAGAACTTTCGGCGCTTCTCGAACGGCAGGAAGCGCTTCAGGCCGAGCTCAGGCGGGAAGCCCGGAGGCTGGAGTCCCTGGATTTTGTCAGCCGCAACCAAAGCCTGGAGGCGCGGCTTGAAAAACTGAGCGCCGAGACCGAGGCGCTTCGGACGCGCTGCGACGCGCTCGGCGCCGAAAACCG
>JAITVU010000117.1 GCA_031285645.1 Oscillospiraceae bacterium
GTAATGCTCGAATTTAAGAGCATTTCTTTTGCCATCGATATTCTGTAATGCGTCAAATACTCAATAAAAGTGTTTCCTGTCTGCTCTTTGAAAATGCGCGAAAAATATATCGGGGAAATATGAATATCATTTGATATCGTTGACAGGGATATATCCTCGGCATAATGAATATGGATATATTCCAGCGCTTTGAGAATGTAATCCGATAAAGTAACATCCTGGTCTTGCGTACAGGCGCTTTTCATGATCTCATAAAAATAATCAGTGAAATAATCAGCGATTAAGCTCACATCATTAATGCCTTTAATCTCAGGGACGGTACACTGCGTTGAGTTATTGATGACTCTGCAATATTGTTTGATAAAACGGGCGCCAATATCATTGAACTCAGTCACAGCCGATAGAATACCGCTAATGCCAAAACGAACCGCCTCATTAAAAACATTGGACACAACTTTTTTGACCGTGTCTTTATCAACCTGGTAAAGAGCATTGACAAGAGCCCGCTCATAAGAGATGTTAACCATATTCTGGGCGGACCGTATCGGGCTCTCACAGACGCTTTTCCCAAAATGGTCACGATTGATCTCGTTGATTGCGTCTGAAAATATCGTGCTAATATTATATATGGATCCGTTGAATATTTTTATGGAAAATAAGATCCGGATGTTTAATATGCGTTCTAAATTGGATTGAAGAAGAAGCATCAAATTGTATGCTTCCTCTTTTATTTTTTTATATCCCAGGCTTTCATCCGCGTCCATAAGGCCGGCAAACATACCGTTGCGCAGGTATGTTATAATCCCTTTCCTCATTGTGGCTACAGTGCTGTTGCACAAATTTTCAATATTCTGAATGAATTTATCGCCATGCTCACCGTTTGCATCTGATAAGCTTGTCGTTTGAATACATACAACAAGATGACACCCGTCTTGAAACTCCGGCTCGGTTTTTAAAATATCAAGATCATTATCAAGCGTATGTTGGGTTATTAAATCCGATAACAGTTTTTTCTTGGCCACCAGTGAATAATATTTTATCTGGGATTGCTTGATTTCCCGACGAGATAAAATAGAGTGGACTTCCCTGATTTTTTTATTCAGGAGCGTCGCGTCAAGCTCATTCTTGAGTATGTAATCGATGGCACCCATTTTTAACATTGGCCGCACTAAATTATAGGAATCATAATTACTCAGGGCCAGAACAAGCGTGGGCAGGCGTTCCCTGCAAATATGCTCATATATTTCGATTCCGTTGGCAAACGGCATATCAATGTCGGTAATCAACAGATCGGGATTCTTGCGGCGAACCAGTTCTATCGTTTTGCGCCCGTCCATTGCGCTTCCTAAAATGACGCAATCCTCAATTTCCGACAAAAGCATATTAAGCTGATTAAGCACAAGAACACTATCGTCGGACAGTACAATCGTTATCATCTTACGGCATAGTCCGTCAACCTGTTAAGCCTGGGTATGGTTGCCTTATCCAGCGTGCCTGGGATCAGTAAAAGTGAATCTGTCTGACTGGCGCCGACAGGGACGATAAAAAAGGGGCCATAATTGGACAGGCTCCTGAACAGGCATTCAGGACGGACTTTATGCCACTCACCTCCCACTCTTTATCGCATTTTGTTTTCCAGGCCATTTTTACGTTGGTTTACCATATCACTATGCCGGGCGTCTCAGCAGTTTTCCATAGGTATTTCTAAAATGATAATGGTGTATGTTTCGGAGTCGCTCAAGATGTCAAAAGTGAAATTATTATCGTAATGCAGCATCAGGCGCTTTATGGTGTTGGAAATCCCCACTTTTTGGCAGAGCTTGTCACTGTCTTGCTCTTCCGGGCGTAAAATATCGGCAATTTTCTTTTTATCCATCCCGACACCGTTGTCACCGATCAGAATACGCAAAAAAGCATCTCTTTGTGTAATGTTTATACTGATAACGCCTTCCCTGCACAAGTCTTTAAAACCGTGAATAATCGAATTTTCAACAAATGGCTGGAGTATCAGTTTTGGTATCCGGTAGTTATATAAGTTCACATCAACCTGAATCTCCACTTGAAGGGGATAGATCAGGTTGTATTTTTTTATATTGGTATAACAACGAATATAGTCGAGTTCACGCCTGATGGGAATAAACTGGCCGGGAATTTTTGATACAAGCTGTAAAAGCTGAACAAAGGAACTCGACACCTCCTCAATATTGGCGACGGATTGAACCTGGGCCAGATATGTTATCGTGTTGAGCGTGTTATAAATCATATGCGGATTAATCTGTGATTGCAGAGCCTGCAGCTCCAAATGGCGCTTTTCCTCCTCGCGTCTGCTGATTTCTTTCAACAAGTTCGAAATGCGCGTGGTCATATTTTCAATGCCTCTTGAAAGCCTTCCGATCTCGTCTCTGGACTTGATTTCCAGCTTTACGGGCACGCTGTAATCCGTGAAGGCATCAACCGATTTGCTAACTTTAATGATATTGCCGGAAATCATGACGCCAACAAGCCAGGCAAATATAAAGCTTTCGCAAAAAATAATCAATATGGCTATGAAACTCTGGAAAGTAAAACTTGAAGAATCTTTGAAAATGACTTTTTCCGGAATAAGCGCGATCGTCGTGAACAACTGTGATGTCGAGTGTGTTTTAACACACAGGTATTCGACGCCGTCAATGTCAATTGTCGATCCGTTTGATAACGAAAAAAGATTAATCGCGTCCTTTAAACCGCTGTTTCCATGTGTATACAGGTAATCGTTGTCTTCATTCAAAATGAAGATATTTCTGTCTTCTCCCACAATCGCGTCAAGTGACGCATGATGAATATCGGCAATAAGCACCCCTATGTCTTCGCGCCGGTAGTATACAGGTATGCCGATTGTAATGGCCGATACCGACACAACCTTATAAAGCTCCCTTGCCGAGATACTCCAACCGGGCCATGTATCCACAATACGCTGCACATACGCGTCTTCATATTTCAAAAACCTGTTTATAGGATTTCCGTTATCGTAAGAATGCCCGTTTTCGCTTATGAATGCAAAAGACTGACCTGTCGCCGCGTAGGCTGACGCTGATGTGAGTAACGCATTAATTTTTTCGCGTGTCAAATATCGCTCTATTTCCGACATATTCCTGTCGCTGGCCTCACTGAGCACTTCCGCGTTCATAAGAATACCCGTCATGCTGTTTTTTATCTGACTGATGCTTTTATCCAGATGTGAATTTAAAATTTCCAATTCATTAAAAGCGTATTCCAGTTCTTTTCTTTGTATGATCAAACGGCATTGATAATACAGCGACGCGGAAAGAATCAGCATGGGGATCAGGATTCCAAGCAGAAACAACGCGGTTAGTTTAAACTTTATGCTTATTCGAAGACTGTTAATCAGCGTTTTCAAGGTTATACTCCTTTATGATTACCTCCTTGGCCCCAAAACAGATCGAAAAACCTCAAACTCAACTGATATCGTCAGGGCAGGGCGGTCAATTCAAATTGGCAGCGCCTGGCTGCCTGAGTAATTCCGTAACACCCATCCTTTTGCTTTGCGAAAACCTGAATTTTTCCGTCCCTCTTTCCCTGTATCCGCAATCATTCAACCTCATAGCGGATTCATTGAAATCCCAATAAAAGCGCAGCAAAAATGCGACTGCGTTCAGATTCAGATAAACCTACTTTTCATTATGAATCATAGCATATATTATCCAAACTTTTAAATCCAATCTACTAATTATTGGGCAAAAAGTCAAAAATGTGATATTTGCTGACAAATACTTGATATTTCCGGACCTGAAAATGGTGCTAAAATAAATGTGAATCAAGGTGAGGGGGTTGCATATGAGTACAGAATTACACAAGTCGGGAAACTTATTGAGACGGCTTTTGCGTCAAAAAGAGATACAGATATTTGTTTTACTCGGCGTCGTTTTTTTACTTATTTTCAATTATATGCCGCTTATGGGCGTCGTCATCGCTTTTAAGGATTATTCAATAACATCGGGCATTCCCGGCATCTTCAAAGCGCCTTTCAACAACTTCGCGCATTTCAAGGAGTTCTTCTCGGACAGGCGTTTTATGGATTTGCTCAGGAATACGGTCTGCTTAAGCGTTTTAAAGCTCATATGCACCTTTCCGGCCCCCATTATTCTTGCCATTTTGATTAACGAGGTCCGCAACAAAGCGTTTAAGCGTATTGTCCAGACTGTCAGTTATCTTCCAAACTTTATTTCGTGGGTTCTCGTTCTCAACCTGGCGACTTTCTTTTTCTCCGAAAACAAAGGCGTGTTCAATGAGATATTTATGGGGCTTGGGCTTCTGAAGCAGCCGGTTAACTGGTTAACCAGTCCGGGCGCGTTTTACGGATTCTCATCCGCGCTTGCCGTCTGGAAAACGATGGGATGGTGGGCCATCATATATTTGGCGTCGATTACAAGCATCGACCCCGCGTTATATGAAGCGGCCGGCATTGACGGCGCCGGCAGAATCCAGAAAATCCTGCACATTACGTTCCCCGGCATCAAAGGCGCCATTATCACCGTTTTGATCCTTTCCATCGGCGGATTGCTGGGCGGCGGTATGGGCGGCGCCAACTTTGAGCAGTCCTATCTCTTTGGGAATGTCATGAACAACTCGACGTCGGAGATCATACAGACGCATGCGTTTAAACTGGGACTCGCCGAAGGGCGTTTTGCCTATGCGACGGCTGTTGACCTGTGTCAGTCCTGCATCTCCATCCTGCTGATCCTTGTCAGTAATAAAGCGGCGAAGATGATTTCAGGCGACGGCATATTCTAAACACTGCGTGAAGGGAGGTTGGAGATGTGAACAAAGTAAAAAAGACATCTGAGGATTGGATTGTTGATATCGTCACCTGGGGCATATTGCT
Source organism: Oscillospiraceae bacterium (assembly GCA_031285645.1). GTDB lineage: Bacteria > Bacillota > Clostridia > Oscillospirales > Ruminococcaceae > WRAV01. The sequence goes on from JAITVU010000117.1 coordinate 4,883, forward strand.
CATCATTCTGTTTATTACTCTGTACCCGTTTTACTATATTTTGGTCGCCTCTTTTAACGACGGCAACGATTTGACCCGGGGCGGCGTGTATTTCTGGCCCAGAAAATTTACCCTTGATAATTACATGCTCTTTTTTGGAAAACAAAGCTGGATTAACTCCCTGTGGGTATCCATTTTCAGAACTGTCGTCGGCTCCGCGCTGACCCTGGTTTTCACAAGCCTGATCTCATACGGCCTTTCCAGGCCCGAACTGATATTTAAAAAGTTTTACCGCTTTTTATTCATTTTTTCGATGTATGTATCCGGCGGGCTGATCCCGTATTACGTCATGCTGCGCAACCTGCATCTGCTCAACAAAATATGGGTTTATGTCATACCCACCATGCTCAATCTTTTCTTTGTTCTGGTCGGCATCAGCTTTTTTGAAAGCATACCGGCATCGCTTCTTGAATCGGCCCGTTTGGACGGCGCCGCTGAGATTGTAATTTTCATACGCATCGTTCTGCCGGTGTCGGTTCCGTTTTTGGCGACACTGGCGCTGTTTGCGGCGGTCGGCCAATGGAACGCCTGGCTGGATTCCGCCTATTATGTCAACGCCGACCACCTGCGGACGCTGGCGTACCGCATGATGTCCGAAATCAACCGGGCGGCGGGCGCCGCTTCTAATCAGAATGTCGACACTCTTGTCACGTCGCCCACTGTGATGACAACAATGGCGACAGCCATGTGTGTGTCTATGCTTCCCATTATATGCGTCTATCCATTTCTTCAAAGGTACTTTGTCCAGGGTATTATGATCGGTTCGGTCAAGGAATGAACGGATTGATCAATGTGTTTTATATTAAAAAGGAGGAGAAGTTATGAAACATGCACACAGGTTCAGAATTATCGCGTTTTTAGTATGCATTGCCGTTATAGGCGGCGTTTTCGCCGCGTGTACAAGCGGTGATCCAAACGCGACTTCGACCACGCCGTCAACCGCCGCGGCAACGGACAGTACGGACGCCGCGTCAAGCGCCGCCGGGTCCCAGCCGCCCACAAACCAGGATGTTGTGAAGCTCAGGTTTTTCCAGGAGGAAATATGGTGGCCTTACACAACATGGGAAGGACGTATTCCGGAAAAAATAACAGAAAAAACCGGCGTTGCCCTCGAGGTTACAATCGCAGCGGATATGAACGCTTTGAACCTGATGATCGCATCCGGCGACATGGGCGACCTGATTTCATCCGGCCAGTTGTTTACCCGGCTTTCCGACTCAAACCTGTGTTATAACTGGGATGAGTTGAACCAGGAATACTATGGTAGGGATTTTGAAATCCACTCCGCTACCCGGTTCGTCAACACGGCGCCCGACGGCAATCTCTATACGGTATTTGTCGGTTTTTCCCCTGATTGCGAGTGGGAGGCAAACCCGAAAGGCGTTCTTGAGGGCGCGGGCCTTGTTGTGCGCGAGGACCTCCTTGAGGAATTTGGCAATCCGGAAGTCAAGACGATTGCCGATATCGAGAATTTAATGGCCCAATGCAAGGCCGCGCACCCCGACATTGTCCCGATCACATTTAACATCATCTACGACGCGCAAATCCTTAAAATCCTTATGGGCTCATCCTATCAGACCACCGGCTTTATTGATATGGACGGCAAACCCAAAGTCTTTTTGAAGGATCCCAGGCTATGGCCCGTTTATGAAAAAATCAACGAATGGTATCGCCTGGGTTATATCTCCGACGAGAATCTTGCCTTTACGCAGGACTCGCAGGATTATGACTGGATGCTCAACGGTAAGCAAATGTTTGCCAGCTTCCACAGCGCCATCGCCGACGGGTGGAACAGGGATCTCAAAGCTGCGGGTTCGCCATACCGCGTCAAACAGCTCTACGACTTTGAAGAGCCTGACGCCAAAAATATTGTCGGCAACGGCGCGGGCTGGCGCGGCATGTTTATACCCAAGAGCTGTGCCAACCCCAAAGCGGCTATTGACTTTGTGAACTATATGTTTACCGAAGAAGGCCGTCATCTCGCGCTCTGGGGCGAAGAGGGAATAGATTGGAACTGGAACGAAGATAAGACTTATCCGATACTGAACTACGGGTCGAACAGGGACGGCGAAGACGGGTATGGCCAGCACGGCATCAAAATATGGGGATTCCTGAACCATCAGGGATTTGACAATAGCCTGCACCTGTACGGTCAGGACGACTCCGACGCCACCATGGGCGCCCGGCAGTGGCTCACCGACATCGCCGAAATCAACCCTGTTACAGCCATGATCAGGCTGACCCCTGATTCTAAAGAAGCTGTCGCAATGGCCAAGATTGAGGATCTGTATAAAAATATGCAGGTTGAGATTTATACCGCGCCTACCGCGGAGGCGGCCAGGGAAAAATACGAGGAAATGCTGCGTCTGGCCGACGAGCTTGGCGCGCTTGACCTTGAAGCCTGGGCCGAGCCTCAATACACGAACAAAAAGATTGAATATGACCGCATCAGGGGCAACCTGTCCTAGCGCTTAATCTCACCCGCCCAACCAGAGCTCTCTTGCTCACCTTTGAGAACGTGCGGCGGCGGTTCACCCTTCCAATTGCCGCCGCCGCACGCTCACAATGCTTCAGGTCGGCTAAAACTTTTACAGATATACGAAGAAAAGGGGTATTCAGCGTGAATTATGACAAGATTATCAGCACCATGAAAGTCGGGTTTATGGCGCCATTCTATCCCGTTCCGGATACGGTTAAACCCGAGGATAAAGCCGAGTGGCTTTTTAAACGTTCCAATGAACTGAACTGCAAAACGATTGACTACTGTCTGCCTTTTGAGGACACGGATGATGATGTGTCGTCTCTGAAAAGCCTGATGGACAGGTACGATATTGAGCCGGATATGCGTGTGCCCCGCAGTTTCTTCACACTGGCGGATGGCGGCGCGGAAGCGGCTCAGGCCAGAAAGGAACTGGTCGCCCGCTGCAAAAGCATGCATAAGCTCGGACTCCACATTTTACGGGCCGGATATGGCCGGAATACAATCCCGACGAGCCGGTTCAGCACGGATGTTAAAGGACAGGACCAGCTTAAAAAACTGGAAAAAACCCTGAGCACAGCGGCCGAAATACTGGAGTCCGAAGATATTTATTTCGCGCTTGAAAATCACTGTGACTTTACGGCGCAACAGTTTGTCGAGGTCTTTGAAGCGGTTGACTCACCCTATATCGGCTGCGCGCTGGATACGGGAAACGGCATCATCATTTTTAACGACCCCAATGTTGAATACAAATTGCTGGCGCCCTATGTCATTACGACGCATATCAAGGACATGACCGCCATGGCCGACCCCGAAAAGGATCATGTTCCCTTTATGGCTTGTAACGCCTTGATGGGTGAGGGGATTGTCGATATCGAGGACGCGATCGAAACGGTAGCCCGCAAGAGCAAACATGGCCGCGGACTGCACCTTATTGTAGAGACCGGCACAACCGGCGCCTGGGCGCCGCAGTTCGCCGGTATGCCGGATGACGAGCGCATCGCCTTGAGCAAAACATGGTACGACACCTATATTGCAAAGCTGCTGAAATTCATAGACCGCTAAAATGGAGGGGCATCTCATGAAATATCAGAATGTACTTATCACTGGCGCGGCGGGCAGATTGGGACGTTTTGTTTACAAGCATCTGGAGGAGCAGGGATACACCATCACGCTTTTTGATCAGATCACGCCGGCCCAGGCGGATCCGGCATGGGATGATGAATGCAACGCGCTCTTCATCAAGGGAAGCCTGAATGACCTTGGCGATTGTATGCGCGCCATCCAGCACGCGCAGGCGGATGTCATTATCCATTTGGCCGCCCTTCCCAACGATTCGGATAAAACCCCGCGCAGCATCCAGAATCCACGCAGGAGAATCCAAACGATTCCCGAAGACACCACAATTAAATCCAATGTCATGGGCACCTACTATCTGCTTGACGCGGCTAGAAGGCTCAATGTCAAAAAAATTATATTCGCTTCGTCATTTTTCACACTGGGCTCCGGATTCCGCATATCCAGCAAACCTTTCCAGGTCGATTATCTGCCTTTGGATGAAAAGCATGAAAGCCGCCCCGAGGACACATACAGCCTGTCAAAGGTTATCGGTGAGGAAATGCTCAAGGCATACGCGCGGTCCTATGACATCAAATGTGTGTCGCTGCGTTTCCTTGGCGTGTCGTTCCCGTTCAGGCAGTTCCAACAGGTGTCCATTGAGCAAATCAAAAAAGAGCAGGCGCAGAAGATTGCGGAAAAGAACAGCGAGTTCGCCATTCCCCAATATGTCGACGCGCGCGATATCGCGGTTGTCTGCGGCCTCGCCATTGAAAAGGATTTGGACAGCGAGTTTGAAGCCTTCTTTATCGCGACGGACAGCACCTGCTACGATGCGACACAGGCTGAGATTGTAGCGGTTCTGCGGCCAGATCTGGCCGAGATGGCTAAGAAGAGCATCCCGGACGGCGAATTTGTCATCAGTTGCAAGAAGCTTCAGGATACCTACAACTGGAAACCGCAATACGCCAATAAAAAATAGACCTCCAAACACAAAGCTTCCCGAGAAGCTCCAGCAAGCTCTTCTCGGGAAGTTTTGTGTTTTATACTCAGCGAACTTCAAAAATGGTTTATTTTTGAAGCATTCGCGCGCATGCGCGAATGGGACCGCAAAGCGGCCTTCGCACCGTACATAGTGAACGCGCACGCCTCCGGCGTGCCGTCAGGCATACGCTTGATACTTCAAAACCGGAACGGTTTTGAAGTTCGTTCACTATATCGGACCTTGTAATGACGGATCATCAACATATTATTTATGGAGGGCGATCACATGCACAGACGACTGAAAATCGGCCATACGGGGATTACATGGGCCGGCAAAGACATTGAAACCGCGGTCGCGACAATCTCAAAATTGGGTTATCACGGTGTTGAAGTGTTCGGCGCGGATCTTGACAGGCTGGAAAAGGAAGGCCGGTCCGACTTGTTCGACCGCTATGATATCCCCCTGATATCGTCTTATTGTTCAATTAATTTAGTCGATCCCTCTGCGAAAGAGGACTCTTTTAATAAAATAGCGCGCTGGGGTTCTTTGATGAAAAAACATGGCGCCAAGTACATATGCCTTGGCGGCGACAGCATAAATCGGATGAATTACAATTATAACGACTATAAGGACTATATATTGAATATGGTCAATGAGGCAGGGCGGCGTTTTGCGGATATGGGGCTTGCTTTGTGTTATCATCCCCACACCGGCACGCCTATTGAAACAGCGCATGAAATCAGAACATTAATGGAAGGCGTGGACGCAAAGGTCGTCGCATTTGCCCCCGATGTTGGTCAGATTCAGAAAGGCGGAGCCGACGCTGTTCAAATTGTCAAAGATTATCTGGAGCTGGTTCGCCATGTCCATTTTAAGGATTACGACGGCGTGCCGGTTAAGTACACCCCTGACGGCAAGGAAATTGACTCTTCCGGTTTCGCCTGCTACACACCGCTCGGCAAAGGGATCGTTGATTTACCGGCAATCCTGGATTTGCTGGAAATGTCGGCCTTTGACAATATGGTTATGGTGGAGTTGGACGGCGGCGAGACGGTTCCCATGCCGCAGGAAGAGGCGCTGACAATCAGCCGCGATTATCTGAAAGAACTCGGTTATTCATTCCGTGAAAGGAAATAACCCTGTGTGCAAAGCCCGGGAACTGTTTTAGA
>JAITVU010000133.1 GCA_031285645.1 Oscillospiraceae bacterium
AGGTCGGTGATGTCGCCGATATCGTCGCTCTCGACGATGACCTCTACCAGGGAATCGTCCTTGTTGAGCCCGAACATATCGGTCGCGCTCTGCAGAATAAAAAAGGCGAGGAAAATGCACAGCCCGATAGTGGCCACCACCATCAGCAGGGCGCGAAACCACCGGTTCTGTGTACGGGAAAGCTGCCGGCCCTGCCCTCCCGGCGGCCTTTGCGGCTGGGAGGGACGCCCACCGGGGGACGCGCCGGCCCGCCCGCCCGGCGGCAGTTGCCCGGGCGTCTCCCGGCGAGGAGTATTCGGATGCTCGCGACTTGGCATAAACTATCCTCCAAAGGACTGTGAAATTAATGGTTTTTCGCCATTTGCATATAGTATTGAGCCAATAGATACCGCAAAAAACAGATATCCGCTATTTGCCCGCGCGGGACGCCACCGTCGCCGATTTAGCCACGTCACCCGGCCCTAAAGACACACATAGACTATAGCAACCTACAAAAAAGGAGTGACAATATAATGTTCAATCGTGGATGCAATAACTGCTGTGGTAACGAATGCGGCTGTGGTGGATGCGGCGGATGCGGTGGCGGGTGCGGTGGCGGCTTCGGCGGCTTCGGCGGCGGAAACTGCTGCTGTATCATCATCATCATCATCCTTATCCTGTGCTGCTGCTGCTAATTACTCAAGTACATTCAGCAAGAACATTATCAAGCCCCTGTATATTACAGGGGCTTGTAAGTTTTCCCTTTTCACAGTGTATACCGGCGCCAACTTAAAACCGCTGTTCAGCGCTTTTGCCGTCGTATCCCGGCTGATTTCTGAAACCCGTTCTCCGTTACGACATAATCACACGCCATATCATACCGGCCGCGCTTGATTCTGGGTACGGTACAGATTTGATAACATATTCCGGCTGTAACGCCGGAATAGTCGTTTAACAAAAAGCGGTCATAATAACCGCCGCCATATCCGAGACGGTAGCCGTGCCGGTCAAATACCAGACCCGGCACAATACAAAAAGCATCGTCGTATTCGCCGACTCTTTTGCCCAATTGGGGGTCAGGCTCAAGCACCCCGAAACTGCCCGGTATCAGCTCATCAACCGATTCGATCGCATAAAACCGCATCAGTCTTGTGCCCGCGACACAGTAAGGGACGGCCACTTTCTTCTTTTGGGACAGCGCTGCCTTGATCAGGTGGTGTGTAGCGGCTTCGCGGGGCATTGACACATAGCACAAAAACGTTTTGCACTGTTCATAGGCGGGCATTGCCATGACATGGGCCATAATAGCCGCGTCTTTTTTTGATCGCTCTTCGGTGCTCAGGCTCGCCCTGAGCGCTTTATAACGCTCCCGCATATCATTTTTATACACCCTCAGATCAAAGCGCCCACTCATTGCATCGATGCCTCGAGTAAATCGGCCCGTTCCTTTCCAAGCAGGCATTGCACAAGCCTGAGCGAAAATTCCTTAGCGGCGCCCGCCCCTTTTCCCGTGATGAGCTTGCCGTCCTGTACAACCCTTTCGGGCGAAATCACAGCCCCTGTAAGCTGCTCCTCATATCCCGGGAAACATGTCACGGTTTTACCGGCCAACACGCCCTTGTGTCCCAGAATGGAGGGGGCTGCGCATATGGCGCCGAGCCATATGCCATTCTCGATAACATGGTCAATATAAGCCTGCACGACCTTCGATTTTTCAAGATTAAGCGTACCGGGCAAGCCCCCCGGCAACACGATCATCTCCAAATTCTTCGAGCTTGTCTCCCGGTCGGATATATCGCAGTGAACCGTAATGCCATGGGACCCTGTTATTGTTTTGGCGCCGATCCCGACCGTAACAACCTCAAGTTCCGCCCGCCTGAGTATATCCACAGGCGTCACGGCCTCTATTTCCTCAAATCCATGTGCAAAAAAAACATAAATCATAAGAATGAATGGTTTATACCCGACTGTATAAACCGCGCCTCCCTTCATGTCCTTACAGTATCGTATCAATCAAGCGTAAAAGCGATATAAGGAGGCGTTTCGGCCTCTGTTCGCCTTATACAGCCACTCTTATCATACCATTTAACCATCGAATATGGCAAGACCGGACGATCATATTGCGCGCCAAAATCCGCCGGCATATTAAAAATGCACCGCCGCTCGCCATAGCGTTTTCTTATAGACGCGGCGGCAGTGTCAAACAGGGCATACGAAAGCATCATTTCCTTTATATAAACGGCGTCCGGGGACACATAACACACGGCATATCCCTCTTCACGGCCCGCGATTACGCGCAAGACTTCACCGCCGAAATGGGCACATTCTTTTCCTGTATATTCCAAATAAGAAGGCGGCCAGCTCACATAGGCACAGGAGGACGAAAAGAACCGTTCCCTATCATCGTACAAGTCCTGCAACCGGGCCTGTGTCAGGGCCACATCACGCGGCGCTATTTCATTATCCCGATCATCCGGCGATATACGGCAAATATCGGAAAAGGGGACATACCCTCTTTGGGCGTAAAAATCGAACAGGCTCTCACTCGCGGGCACCAGAACGGAAAGGCTATATCCGGCGCTTTGTAAAAGGGTGTGCGCCTCCTCAAGCAAATGCGTGCTGAGACCCCTTCCCCGGTACGCGGGATCGGTGGCGACACCATAAATATAAGCGCCTTTAAAAGGCTGCCCACCGCCCTTCAGCGTAAAGGGCTCAAAGAAAAGCATACAGGAAACCGTATCGTGGTCCTCGCGCGCGACGCAGTGCCCGGGCGTGATCAGGTTCTCAAAAATATAGGCGGTATACGCCTTTGAATCGCCGAAGCACGCCGTCCAAAGCCGGCTCAGGCGCGGTATCATTGTCGTCGTGGCCAGCGGCATAAAAGGCTCACGCTCAGGCCGGGCACATAACGAAGACACGCTTCGCGCAGAACCCGCCCCGCCTTTCGTGTTATTTTAGTTTATCGCGCGCTTAAATCACATAATCCAAGCCAAACCCGCAACAATACGATATCGCATGGGCCTCGCGCCCGGTCTTTGTCTCATTTTGCCCCGTTAGTATGATCACTCAATCCAAAAGCTTTGCGGCGTACTTTTCAACCTGGAAAGCGGGGTTATAGGACTTTTTGGCTTTTCGGAGCCCTTCCTGACCGGAATCATCTTCGCGGTTGATATACGTGTAATCCTGACAATTGTGTTTGGCAAATTCCTGATTAATAATGGTGTAAGCGCCCTGAACATCGCCAAAGGCTTTTTCGATCTGGGCGACCGCGTTCTTCAGTTCGGGATTTTTATTAAACACCGCCTCGATTTTGCTAGCTTTGGCGGCTTTGGAGTTGGAAGAGGCTGAGGTGTCTGCTGCTTTTTTTGCCATGAGAGTCTATAAAATGAATGAACAAAGACAAAAGGGACATAGAATTTTCATCCATATTATAGTGAATGGATGGAAAAAAGCAATGAAAACAAAGAGCACAACCGCAGAGCGAGTGCAGAAAAAAAATTTAGGGCACGGCAATCTGGAGTTTTTTTATCGCCCATCAGAGCGACAAGACAGCGGCAGAGCAGACGCCCTCATTTCCCAGCTTGATAGAGTCTTTCCACTTCCTGCGTGGTCAGTTTTCGCCACTCGCCGGGCATCATTTTGCCCAATTTGACTGGCCCTACGGAAGTGCGAATCAGCACCATGACTTTGTGACCCAGCTTGGCCAAAAGACGGCGAACTTCACGGTTCATGCCCTCTGTCAGCGTAATGTCGACAATCGTGCTCTGTTTGTGTCGGCCCTTGATGACCGCGTTCTCCGCTTTTGCAAAGCCGTCCGAAAGATACACTCCATTTTTCAACTGAGCAATGTCGTCAAGCGAAAGTTCCCCGGCCACTTGAACACGGTAAACTTTGGGCACGGAATACTTTGGGTGCGTCAATCGCTCCGAAAGTGCCCCGTCATTGGTCAGCAAAATCAGGCCCTCACTGTCCATGTCCAGGCGGCCCACCAAGAAAAGACGGCCCAGTGACGGCGGTACGAGATCAATGGCGCGTGCCCGACCCTGCTGATCGTAATCCGTGCAAAGATAGCCGCGCGGCTTAAAAAGGGCAACATAAACCGGCTTCGCTTTTTTGAGCCGCTGACCATCGACTTTAATTTCGTCGGTCATCAGCTCTGCTTTCGTTCCCAGTGTTGCGACCGTTCCATTGACTTCGACGCGAC
>JAITVU010000184.1 GCA_031285645.1 Oscillospiraceae bacterium
GCGGGAATCCATTATGAACGACGTTTCGGCCGCCTGTACAGGCGGCTACATGTGGCGTATGCCACATGTTTAAGACAGTCTGCGGGACTGTCTTAAACCGAAACGAGTATAAAACAAAAAAGAGCCCCTTCAGAGGCTCTTTTCGCTACTAATCGATTTCCACAGCGGCCTTTTCGCCGACCCTTGTCGACGCGGCGCGCACAACCGTGCGGATCGCCTTCGCGATCCGGCCCTGCTTGCCGATGACGCGGCCCATATCATCAGGCGCCACATTGATGTGGTAAACAATGGTGCCGTCCTCAATGGGCTCGTCCTTCGTCACTGTGATATTTTCCTTGTCGTCAACAAGGCCCCTTACGATAGATGCTATGAGTTCTTCCATGTTATGCCCGTATCTCCTTGCTGTTTAGATAATCTGGCTCTTTTTAAGAAGCGCGCGGACCGTGTCTGTGGGCTGCGCGCCGTTGGCGATCCATTTCTTCACCTTTTCCCCGTCGATGTTCACAACCGACGGCTCTTTGGTGGGATCATAATAGCCCACCTCCTCAATGAAGCGGCCATCCCTCGGGTAGCGTGAATCAGCCACCACCACGCGGTAAAACGGCGCTTTTTTGGCGCCCATCCTGCGAAGTCTTATTTTTACTGCCATCTCGTCACCTCCTGCAAAGTTAATTATTCACTTTCTCTGCAAATTCTGTGCATTTCCAGATGGAATTTGCATGGATCATGAGTCTTTATAAAAACATACAATCAACACCGGCGATTAAAACGGCATTTGATCCATATTGTTCATGGCCTGCCGCATCCCGAACGGCATGCGCTTGCGGCCGCCCTTTTTGCCCTTTCCGCCAAACTGCTTGAACATTTTCTGCATTTGGGTAAACTGTTTAAGCAAGCGGTTCACATCCTCGACCCTGGTACCGGAACCGGCGGCGATGCGCCTTTTGCGGCTGGGATTGATGATATCGGGCTTCTGTCGCTCCCGCGCGGTCATGGAGCCTATAATCGCCTCCATGCGCACCATCTGGACTTCGCCCTCCGCGGTCTCCTCGTCGCTCACCTTCGCGCCGCCCGGCAGCATGCCGATAATCGAGGAAAGGGATCCCATCTTGCGTATCTGTTTCATCTGATCCATGAGGTCGTTGAGGTCAAACGCGTTCTCCTCAAGCTTCTGGGCCAGCTTTTCAGCTTCCTTCGCGTCGTAGTCGGTCTGGGCCTTTTCAATGAGCGTGAGCATGTCGCCCATGCCCAATATGCGCGACGCCATGCGGTCGGGATAAAAGGGCTCCAGCGCGTCGAGCTTCTCGCCCATACCCACAAATTTGATCGGTTTGCCTGTGACGGCTTTAACGGAGAGCGCGGCGCCGCCGCGCGTGTCGCCGTCCAGCTTTGTGATGATAACGCCGTCAATGCCGAGGGCGTCATCAAAGCCCTTCGCCACATTAACGGCTTCCTGGCCCGTCATGGCGTCCACAACGAGCATGATTTCGTCCGGCTCAACTTCGGATTTGATATTTTTCAGCTCATCCATGAGCACTTCATCGATCTGTAGCCGGCCCGCCGTGTCAAGGAACACCATGTCGAAACCGTAGTCCTTTGCGTGGAGCACCGCTTTTTTGGCGATGACGACGGGGTTTTCTGTGCCCATCTCAAACACGGGCACATCCACCTGCCCGCCCACAACCTGTAACTGGTTGATGGCCGCGGGGCGGTATATATCACAGGCAACCAGCAGCGGCCGCCGGCCCGATTTTTTATAGTGGCGCGCCAGTTTGGCCGCGTGCGTTGTTTTGCCCGATCCCTGCAGACCGCACATCATAACGATTGTGGGCGGCTTTGACGCGAAGCGAATAGTCGTGGCCTCGGATCCCATGAGGGTTGTGAGCTCCTCGTTGACAATCTTAATAATATGCTGCGCGGGCGTCAGGCTTTCGAGCACCTGCGCACCGATGGCCTTTTCCGTCACCGATTGGATAAAATCCTTGGCCACCTTGTAGCTGACATCGGCTTCAAGAAGCGCCAGGCGCACCTCACGCATCGCTTCCCTGACGTCGGCTTCCGAAACTTTCCCCTTGGAACGCAGCTTTTTAAACGCCTGCTCCAGTTTTTCCGATAACCCTTCGAATGCCACCGCGTTCCCTCCTATATATTAAGCTCGTTTGCGATATCCATGATTCTTTGCGTCTTTTCCTGAAGGTCGTTTGAAAATGCCCGGGCCCTGTTTTCATCCTGTATCGACCGCGCCAGCGCCTCGATTTCCTCGAGGCCTTTTCTGACATCGTTGAACCGGCGCCAAAGGCCGAGCCTGTTCTCACATTCAATCAGCTGGGCCTCGGCGCGCTTGATGGCGTCGCGCACGCCCTGCCGCGTGATGCCGCTGTGTTCGGCGATTTCGGCAAGGGAGAGGTCCTCGTTGTAGTAAAAAGTCACGACTTCGCGCTGCTTCTCCGTGAGCATATCCCCATAAAAATCGAGCAGAACGGATACATTCAAATCCTTCGCCATATCCGCGCCTCCTAATAGCAAAAGTAAAAAATAATCAAAACGTCACTATTTACTTTCCGCTCATTCCCGCCACTGCAACAGCGCCTTGTAAAGAAAAAGGCTTTACACCTAACGCGGTTTATTATACTACAGCGTTCATGGCCTGTCAAGTGCCAACCGCGGGACAACGGCAAAGATATTTTCCGGTTATTTTAAACGCGGCAGCTGTTCTTTGTATAATTATGTCCGATCATAATGGCAATATTTTCTGTTTTTCATTGATTTTTTCACCCATATGGTGTACGATAATACAGTGAAATATTTTATTATCCGACATGGTAATCGCAAACGTTTCGCGTGATTGCAAACGCGAAACCGGGCGTTTGCCCCTGTATAATACGCTGGAAAATGGAGTCCATATGAACATCAAAACCGACTTGACGCAGCTTATCGGCGGCACGCCCATGCTTGAGCTGTGTAAAATTGAAGAAGCCGCCGAATGCGGCGTGAAGCTCATCGCCAAACTCGAGTCCTTCAATCCCATGGGATCGCTTAAAGAACGCGCGGCCTACGAGATGATCACGGACGGCGAGCGCAAGGGCTTTGTAAACGAGGGCACTGTCGTTATTGAACCGACGAGCGGCAACGCCGGCGTCGCCATCGCCTTTATCTGCGCTGTGCGCGGTTACCGCGTGATCCTGACGATGCCCGAATCCATACCGGCCGAGCGGCGCGCGATTCTGACGGCGCTGGGCGCCGAGATCCGCCTCACGCCCGCTTCAGACGGCATGAAGGGCGCCATCGCCGAGGCGAACCGCCTGTGCGAGGAAATTAAAAACTCCTTTATGCCCATGCAGTTCCAGAATCCCGCGAATCCGCGCGCGCACAGGCAGACAACCGCCCAGGAAATATGGCGCGACACGGACGGCATCGTCGACATATTTGTCGCGGGTTTCGGTTCCGGCGGCACCATTTCGGGCGTCGGGGCCGGGCTCAAGGCCCTTAATCCCCGCGTTCAAATCGTCGGCATAGAACCCGCCGCGTCCGCAGTCGCCTCCGGCGGCAAACCCGGCCCGCACAAAATCCAGGGGCTCGGGCCCGGCTTTATTCCCATTAACCTCGACCTCGATGTCATTGACGAGATCATTCCCGTCAGCAATGAAGACGCTTTCGCCTATATGGATATGCTGGCCAAGAAGGAGGGACTGCTTGTCGGCGTCTCCTCCGGCGCTGTTCTGGCGGGCGCTTTAGAGGTGGCGAAGCGGCGCGAGAACAAGGGCAAAAACGTCGTCATGATTTTTGCCGACAACGGCGAGCGCTATTTATACCAGGGCATTTATACATGATATGGCGCCCTTATATGCCGTCACTGATTGGCGGCTCCTGTACGGGCAATAATATACATAAATCCGGCGGCCGTTTTCCCGCAGCGAATCGGCGGCCGGACTTTATCTTAAATGCCCGGTTTAACCGGCTTTTTGGGGAATCCATACTCTTTAAAACAACCGTCTGCGGAGAAACGGGAAGATATGAACTGGCTTTATAAACTGCAGAGAAAATTCGGCCGCTTCGGTATCGACAACCTGATGATATACATCACTGTAACCATGCTGGCCATCTATTTAATGGACACATTTATCCGCATCGGCATCGCCGACTGGCTGTACTTCAGCCGCGCCCTGATCCTGCAGGGCCAGGTGTGGCGCCTCATCACCTTTATTTTCGTCCCGCCCGCCGCATCGCCGATTTTCATTCTTTTTTCCCTTTACTTCTACTACTTTGTCGGCGATTCCCTTGAAAAGACCTGGGGGGCCTTCCAGTTCACCTTTTATTACCTCTGCGGCATCGTCGGCACCATCATCGCCGGCTTTCTCACCGGCTTTGCCAGCAACAATTACCTCAACCTGAGTTTGTTTTTCGCCTTTGCCCAGCTTTTCCCCGACCATCAGGTCCTGCTCTTCTTCTTTATTCCCATTAAAATCAAGTATCTCGCGTACGTGAACTGGGCCTTCTTCGGCATTTCGCTCATGACCTCCATTATCCGGCTTGATTTCGTCACCTGCGCGTCTATTCTCGCTTCCCTTGTGAACTTTTTCATCTTCTTCGGCCCCGATTTCATCGACCGTTTCCGCGATTGGCGGCGTTACGGCAAGCAGCGCCGGGACTGGAAAAAACAGTCCAGGAATAACAACAACGATTTCTGGAGGTAGCCGTCATGCGCATGCGGGATTTTTGCGAAAAACTCGGCCTTTTTATCGGGATGCAGGGCATTGAAGACGGCACAAACCGCTTTATCGCCGAAATGGAGGAAGGCCTTGCCGGACGCGGCTCGCTGAAAATGCTCCCGGCCTATATCGATCCCCTCGAAAAGCCCGATTACACGCAAAAAGTCATTGTCGTCGACGCGGGCGGGACAAACCTGCGCATCGCGCTCGTCTCCTTTTCGGGTACGGCGCAGCCGCACATCGACTATTTCGAGAATTATCCCATGCTCGGCACAAAAGGCGCGATCAGCGCGCCTGAATTTTTCGATCAAATGGCCGCGCACATCGCCCCTGTCGCCGACAAGGCGGACAAAATCGGCCTGTGTTTCTCCTTTCCCGCGCAAATCCTGCCCAGTAAGGACGCCAAAATCCTGCAGTTTACAAAAGAAGTCAAGGTGTCGGGCGCCGAGGGCCTGCTTGTGGGCGACGGGATCTGCCGCGCCCTTAAAGCGCGCGGCTTTCAGGGGGATAAGGCCGTCACCGTGATCAACGACACCGTCGCCGCGCTTCTGGGCGGTGTCGCCACAACACGGGGCCAGGCATACGACGGCTTTATCGGCATCATCCTCGGGACCGGCACAAACACATGCTACATAGAGCAAAACGCTCATGTCCTTAAAGACCCGGCGCTGGCGGCCACAAAAGGCCAGACCATCATCAACCTTGAATCGGGCGGCTATGCTTGCGCGCCCAGAACGGCCATAGACGAGGCGTTTGACGCCGGAACCGATTTGCCCGGCGACCAGATGTTTGAAAAGATGATATCGGGCGCGTACGCGGGCGCTCTCTTTCTGGACTACATGAAGGCCGCCGCTTCCAGCGGCTGTTTTTCAGCGGCGTTTGCCGGTCATATCGCCGCTTTGAATGACTTGACGGGCCGCCAGATCGACGATTTTTGCGCGGCGCCGTTTTCCGGAAACACGCTTGCGGACATGATTGGCGGCAGCGAACCCGACCGGGACGCCCTCTATGCTTTAGCCGACGCTTTTTACGACCGGATCGCGGCCTTCATCACCATCAACCTGGCGGCGCTGCTCAAAAAGGCCGGACGGGGGCGCAAACCGTACCTGCCGGTCTGCATTTCGGCCGAGGGGACAACGTTCTACAAAGCCAGGCTTTTCCGCCCCAAGCTTGATTACTATATGGCGCGTTATGTCAGGGAGACACTCGGCTACCACTATGCGTTTGTCAAAGCAGAGGACGCAACGATCCTCGGCACCGCGGCGGCGGGGCTGCTGGGTTAGTTTTGCTAATACATCAATATTTATATGATAAGGAGAATTTTATGCCGTACATATCTCTTTCCACATCCTGCAAACTGACCCCGGAAAAACGCGAGGCCGTCAAGGCGGCGTTCGGCCGCCTCATATCCATCATACCGGGGAAAAGCGAGAGCGGCCTGATGGTGGACATCGCGGACGGCCGCGCCATGTACATGCGCGGGGAAGCGGTGGACACAGCCTTCCTTGACATCCGCCTTTTCGGCGGCGCGAGCCTTGAAGCCAAGCAAAAACTCACGGCCGAGCTTTTCATGATGCTTGAGGACACGCTGGGACTTGACAAAAACAATGTTTATATGACATACGGCGAATACCCCAACTGGGGATTGAGGGGGTCTTTAGTTTAATTTTTTTTGGAAGCTACAGCATTGAGCGCCGGGCGTTTAATTTGGCGCTCAATGCTTAATGAAAAGAAGCAACATCAGTGCCTGATGTTGCTTCTTTTTTTACGTTAAATCGCAAGCGGGGATTATGCTTATACTATTTGACAAATCATTTATAGCAAAAGTAAAAAATAACCGGAACGTTATTTTTTACTTTCTGCCGGATAAACCAACAAAAATCACAACACGGATCACAAATGGGGTCATCGCAAATGTACATTCAACTCACCTCTACAGAGTATATAAATACCCCGCATTCACCTATCAGGCTGTGACGTTGTGTTTCAAATTGCAGTACACATAAATGAGGGCCTTCCGGATCTTTGAAATACGCGCATATGCGCGTGTCGACAATCCGCAGGCCCGCACCAGAAAACTATTTGAGATTCCCCATATGCATTGGCCGGCTACACATTATATTCCCCGCGGTTGAGGGACATGTCGTCCAAAATAACGGTTGTATCCGACGCGGCCCGGGAACTCGTCCCCGTATAATCGTCCAGCATGCGGATAAAATCATCGGCGCTTGAAGGCAGGCCGTTATAACGGCCCTCGATCAGATTGACGCCCAGCTTTTGCAGCGTCTGCATCTGGTCGATCATGTCAACGCCTTCAACAATCACGCGCAGATTCTGTGCCTGCGCCATCGACAGCATACGCCGGACGGCGTCGGCCTTTTCCTCATATTTCGAGATATCGCGGGCAAAACCGGCCTGCAGTTTGATAAAATTAAGCGTGAGACCCCCGAGGAAGTCAAGGCTTTGCGTGTTCAGATCAATGCCGACGACCCCGACTTTGAGTCCCATATCGCGCAGACGCTTGATTTGATGGCTGGAAACCGTCCAGTCCATGCGCACAACACTGGCGTCCAGCATGATATTGATCAGGCCCGGTTCAAGCTGGAATTCCGACAGGCATTTGGCCGCGAATTCATCAAAATCGCCCTTGAAGAACTCCATTTCCGTTATATAGATAAAGAGGGGCGCGACATCCTTGCCCGATTTGCGCCACCGGCTCGCCGCGCGGCACACATGGTAAAATACCTTTGTATTGTTGGTCGGCAAACGGCCCGTGTCGGAATTGAGCGGCTCGAGGCCGCTGTCCTCCTGGTTGGCCCACCGCGCCAGCGCCTCACACCCGGCCATTTTGCCGCGCGACAGATCCGTGATGGACTGATAATAGATGGCGAATTCGTCGCCATACTGGTTTTCGCTGTAATCATCCAGCGCCGACTCGCCGGAGAGGTAGGATGACATCATAGTCTCGTCGTATGCCATAAACGTGTCCGATTTTGATATTTTCAGGCAGTGGCGCGCGACATTGGCCTTGTGCAGCAAAACGCCCATATTATGGCCTAAAGGGCTGCTGTCCGTGAACGCCACACCCATGCAGACACGGATGACGCTCTTGATGCCGACATCGCCCCTGATTTTTTCACAGGCTTTTCGAATGAGCTCGTTGTACTCTTCGTACGACGCGTTGGAACCGAGGGGGAACACAGCCGCGAAATGATCGGCGGACAAGCGCGTGTACAGGCTTCCCTCCGGGAATATCTGGGCGAGTTCCTGCGCCAGGCGGCTTAAAACATAGTCGCCCAGCGAATACCCTTTAATACTGTTGATAAAGCGGAAGCGATCGATATCAAAATACGCGACCGCGTATGGGGTCCCGCTTTGCCTGGCCTGTTCCAGTATGTCGCCGCATGCCCGCATATAAGCGCGGCCTGTCATCAGCTCACTGAGCCTGTCGAATGCGGGGATTTCAGCGTATATGGCTTTCTCGCGGCCGGCCGTGTCCTCCTCGGGAACATCCATGCCGCTCTCCATGCCCTGAGGGTACTCAAAATCCGCGTTTTCATCCGGTTCACCCTGGCCGTCCCCATAATACTGCTCGTAAAGCTTGAGCATCTCATCGTCTTCGCTCGCGCCATCCTGCGGCGCGCTGTCATCAGGCGGTGTTTCCCCAAAAGGATCCTCCAGCGTGACATCGTCGCCGTAACCTTCTCCCATTTCAGAGTCCTGGGACTCGGCGCCGTCGCCTTCCGCGTCGCCTGACTCCGCGGCCCCGACCTTTTCGACCCTGATCAGCCTGAAAACATAGGCGCCCACGCCCAATACCGCCAAAACTATCACAATAACGACAGCCGCAACCATGGCAAGCTCCATTTCTCCGCAGACAGAAAATCGGGGATACCACGAAAGCCCGGTCGCTGCGGTGACAAGGCCTTATCTATAACAAGGGACTGTATACAGCGGTAACAAAAACAAACACAATGCCCCATAATAATATCAGATCACCGCGCCAAATTCAAGAATTCGCCACATGACCTGACCCAAACCACGGTTCTGCCCGTCATGACCCGGTTTCGGCGTCCGGGGGCGCGGCGGCGGGCCAACCATCAGGACTGCCGCTGAATTCCCGCTTCACGAAGCGTTTTACCGGGCATTATTCATCCCCGTATTTTAATGCGCCACACCCAGCTTCAGACCATACAATTTATACATCGTGCCATGGCGTATACAACTTTAGCCTATAGTGAAAAGCTGTCTTATAATTAACAAAAAAGGTGGTGAAAAATGGTATCTGCGGCGCTTTCTATAAAGATACGGGAAAAAGCGAGATCGGGATTGGAACTGCATGAAACAATTCCAGAAAATCACTTTCCGGTTCTTTTGTGGAATTTATGTAACAACACGGCCAGATTTTAAAAACAAGAGCCGCTGTTCACACAGCGGCTCTCCATTATTTCTCGTTTACTTCAACAAATTTCTTTGCGTAATCCACCTTGGCCTCGCGCTCACTCCGTGACTGATTGTCGTCGTCGTTCGCCAGTGTGGCCATGTTGGTGGCGTAAAGGCCCTCAACATGCTTGTTAGGATCAATTTTAGCGCTGTTTCCGTGCAGCTTTTTTGGCTTCTTTTCCATATCCAGGCCTCCTGACATAAAATGCATTTATAAATGGAACTCCCCGCCGCAAGCGGCGAGGTATCAAGAGTACGATACCGCCCTGCGGGGCGAAAAGGCCAGCTCCGCTGACCTGGGACAAGGAGCCGCCCAAGGGGCGGAGAATTACACCCCTTCGTTTCATTAAACGCGCGAGGTTTAGCCGTACCCGAACCACAGCGTCAAACGCGCACATCGTGCGCCGGCGGGCCGTACCCGCCGCTTAAAAACGGCCCGCCGTTTTTAAGTTGTTTGACCCTGTGCCGTGCGACAAATATGCTAATATGCTAACACCACATGCATGGCATTATGTCAATAGTATAGCCGGAAGAATGACCTGTATGCGCGTATAAAATGGCATATAATGCAGCTGTGGTTTAAAACCTGCATGACGATATAATGGCAATATCCGTTAAAAAGAGCGATAAAAACGTCGCTCAGAACGCATTTTGCTTTTTAATTGGATATTGGTATAAACAGTTTACGCTTTGGGGTCTTTTGAAAAATGCCTGATGACTTTGCGATGCACTAATACACCCAGCGCGCCGATCACAGTTATAATAATAAAAAGCACCAGCGCCTGCGTCCATTCGCCGTTTGTGATGCTGTCTCCCGCGAAAATCGATGTGATCATGGCGGGCAATCGCGCCATGATCGATAAAAACATAAATCGCCCTGTCCGGATGGGTGTGAGCGCGAAGAGGTATGTCAGCGCATCTTTCGGCGTACCGGGGATAAAAAACAAAATGACGACCAGGAGCTCGAGCCGTTTTGAATCGCTGAGGAACTTGTATTTCGTGATGTCGCCCTCATCCACGAAAAAGGATATCACCTTTGAGCCAAAACGTTTGACAAGGAAAAAGACCGTCAGGCTGGCGAGGAATGTGCCGCCCAGACATATGACAAGCCCGCCCAAAGGGCCGTACAGGGCGCCCGCCGCAATCTGGATGGGGCCTCCGGGAATGAAAGCGATGACGATTTGAACATACTGAATGACGACGAGGACAAAGAATCCCCAGATCCCCAGCGAGGACAGCATATCCTGAAAAGCCGCCAATTTATCCGGTTCCCTGAGTGAAAAAACCCAAAGCGTCGCCACGACGGTCGCCGCGGCGAAAATCAAGGCGAAAATAACAAAGACCACAATCTTAAATATTTTTATCTTGCGTTTTTTATCCATAGTCATATTGTCACCGTTGCTTAATAGTGTTTTGCACCCGCGCGAGCGCACTGCGCGGGCCATGCTTAGATTGTATTATAGCACAATCTATTGTAAAATAAGAGTAAGCCAAATTAAATTAGTATTAAAAAGCTGTCCCCTGAAAGGATTGACCCGCAAATGGAATCCCATACATTTAAAGCCGGAACCGCTCCCGGAAGTCCGGATACCAATACAGAGATTAAAATGCTTGTTCTTTACTGCATGACCCGCTCAGGCGCTGAGGCCGATTTTGCGGCGCTTCATGAAGCTCTGGACATGCACGGACTGGTTAATTATTTCGCGTTGGTGGAAAGTGTCGACCAACTCACCGTCTCGGGGCATCTGGAACGAAAGGAGCGAAACGGCGCCTGTGTTTACGCCATAACGGAACTTGGACGCGCTACGGCTTCGGAATTCCGTTCCGCGCTGCCTCCCGCTACGCGTGATAAGGCCGCGTCGGCGCTCTGGCTTGTGTTGAAGCGGCGGAAGCGGCTTGCGGAGGTGTCTGTCCGCGAACGGGCGGCGCAGGGCGGCTTTATTCTGGACCTCGCCATTCCCGAACCGGAGGGCGCGTTGATCGCTTTATCTGTTTTTGCGCCCGGCGTCGGTGAACGCGAACTGATCAAAAAACGCTTTCTCAACGACCCCATTTTTATTTATAAAGGGATCATGGCTCTGCTGACCGGGGACAGGGGTGTTTTGGGCGATCTCTTTCCGGAGAAAGAAAAGCTGTTTTAATACATCCTGCCTGTAATAGAAAAGGCCGGGAGAGGAACTGATCAGTTCCTCTCCCGGCCTTCGGACCCTGTCTCTGTATGGCTTTAAATTTCGCATAATTTTAAGAATCTGCATTTATGAAGGAAAGCGCCCCATTCTTAAAAATCATTTAATATGCCATCAATCTCCCGAGCCGTTTGCAGGCAGTTTTTACAGATATAATGCGTGTCAACGGGGATGAG
>JAITVU010000257.1 GCA_031285645.1 Oscillospiraceae bacterium
AGCCACTCCAAAAAGTGGCCCCGCTTCAAAGATGAAAAAGGCGCGTGGATAAACAGCTATTCCCTGCTGCAAGACCGTTTCCATGAGCACATGAAAGCGGCGGGCTTTACCGATTTTGAGCGCGGGGAACGGGGCAGCACCACCGAGCATTTAACGACGCTGGAATACAAGACAAAACAGGAGGCGGAGCGGGCGGCGGTTTTTGCCGCCATTGTTGGTGAGCGGCAAGAAACCGCCGCCGCTCTCGCGGAACAGACCGAAAAGAGACAGGGACAGCTCGCCGCGCTGGACAAAAAGCTGGCGGTATCGAAACAGGCCGCCGTCACGGTGGACGAGGTTCAGGGCATGGCCCGGAAAACGATGGGCGGCAATGTGCAGCTTTCCCCCGCCGATTGGGAAACGGTTTTCGGCCTTGCCAAAGAGGGCGTAAAGTCGCGGGCCACCATCAAACGGCTGCGGGAGAAAATCGCCGCCTTATCCCGCGAGGTTGCCGATCTGAAGCAGCAGCTTGCCCGGTACGGTGAGGGCTTGGGCATCACCGACACCATGCAATACTATCAAGCGAAACAACGCGCTCCCCGCCGCATGGCCGGGGTGATTGCCGACATTCAGCGCCAGCCACCCGAACAGCAAGCCCCGGACAAAACCGCCACAAGAAAAAAGCAGCAGGAGCAATCGCTGTAACTTCGGGACATTTTGTCCAGAAGTCCCGCCATTTCCCACTTCTGGCCATGATGGCCAGAAGCTGCCGCTCCACTTCGGGGTCAACTTGACCCGAAGTCCCGGCCCTCCCCTTGTTCTTTGTTTGAGGCCGGGGCGCGGGGCTGGCCCCGCAAAGCTAACGATTTGCACCAGTTCAGCTATGGCGGTTTTGCCGTACAATGGGCGGGACGGCGGCGGGGTCAGGGCTTGTCCCTGTTCCCCGTCGTCGGCGCGGCCTTGTAACGGCAAAAATCCGGGCTGTCAATGGGTTTAAGGGTGGAGATTTTCCCGCCGCCCTTGCGGGAAAATACTACCCGGCCCTTGACTGACCGGATAGGCATAGCGGATTTGAGCGGTTCCATTTCTCGGTATCGTACCCTACTTCATTTCAAGAGCTTCTATTCGCTCCAGAGCCGAGGCCCGTTAAATTGCACAAATACGCGCACGGTTTTACGCGGTTTCGCGGTTCCGCAAGGGGGCGAAACAGGCTCAAAACAGCGGTTTTGTTGTGCAGAATGACGGCGATTTTCAGCTTCAAAATACAGATTGGTTTTTTAGGCCCGAAACGGGCCGGAAAGGACAGGGATCACTTGAATAAAGGGCATCAGACACCTAAACCGGACAAGGCCGCGCTCCTTTTCCCGCCGTACCGTGTAATAGAACGGAAAATCGGCAAGGCCACCTTTACGGTGTATTCATGGTTTAATAGGGGCAAGGAAAAGGACGCCGTTTCCACCCTTGCCCGGTTGATGCAGCATGACAACGACAAACATGATTGACAGCGCGGCGGCATCCTTAACAACGGGCGGTATAGATGGTATACTATACATATACCGTCTGTTGGCTGTCGGAAAGAGAGGATAAAATGAAAAGACAGCCAAACGATAAAATCAACTATTTATATGGACGACTTTCACACGAGGACGAGTTACAGGGGGACAGCAATTCCATTATCAACCAGCGCAGAATTTTAGAAAAGTACGCCGAGGAAAACGGGTTCACGCCTTACAAGTTCATCTATGACGATGGGTATTCCGGGGCCGATTTTGAACGGCCCGCCTTTGCCGGGATGATTGAGGATGTGGAGGCCGGGAAAGTGGCAACGGTCATTGTGAAAGACATGAGCCGTTTCGGTCGTGACTATCTCCGGGTCGGGTTCCTGACGGAAATTGTGTTCCCGCAGCATGAGGTACGGCTCATCGCTATCAATGACAACATCGACAGCGATTTGGGCGAAAACGACTTCACCCCGATGATGAACGTATTCAACGAGTGGTTCGTGAAAAACACCAGCAAGAAAATCCGGGCGGTGCAACAGGCCAAAGGGAAAAGCGGAGAACGGCTCGCCGTGATCCCGCCCTACGGCTACCGCAAAGACCCGGAGGACAAGCACAAGCTGGTGGTGGACGAGGACAGCGCGGCGGTGGTGCGCCGGATTTTCCGCTTGTCGGTGGATGGCTACGGCCCCGCGCAGATTGCCAGAATGTTGAACGCCGAGCATATCCTCAATCCGAGCGCCTACAAGCATGAGCATGGGATTATGAAAAAGCCCCGGCCCTGTAAAGACCCGTATTACTGGAACACGACAACGGTTCACAAGATACTGGACGCGCCAGAATACTTGGGGCATACGGTGAATTTTAAGACATTCACCAGAAGCTACAAGGACAAAAAAATCCGCTTCAATCCCCCGGAAAAGCAGCTTGTGTTTGAGGGTACACACCCGGCGATTATTGACCCGGAAACGTGGGAGATTGTCCGCAAGATGCGGGAACACAAGCGGCGCGCTCCACGCTATGGCAATCCCGGCTTATTCTCCGGCGTGGCCTACTGCTCCGACTGCGGCGAAAAGCTGTACTACCACACACGGGCAGTCTGGAACAAGGCGAAAACGGTGGTACGCTACGAGGGTTCCTATTCCTGCTCCACCTACCGCAAGGGCGTACAATACCAGGAGGGCCGTCCCTGCACCTGCCACTACATGAACGAGGCCAACTTGGAACAGCTTGTGTTGGAGGAATTGCGGGATTTGATTGCGTTCATATCGCGGCATGAAAAACAGTTTGTGCGGCTGGTGATGGACAAGAGCAAGCAGGAACAGGCACGGGACGCTTCGGCCAAAAAGCGGGCCGCCGCCAAACACCGCCGCCGTGTAGCCGAGATTGACACGCTGATTGAACGGCTGTATATGGACAATGTGAGCGGCAAGGTTCCCGACGAGCGGTACTACAAAATGTCCGCAAAGCTGGAAGAGGAGCAGGCCGCGCTGACGGGAACGCTGGCTGCGCTGGAAACGGAGATAGCCGAGGGCGAGGAACAGGCGGCGGGCGTGGACAGTTTTCTTGACACGGTGCGCCGCTATACGGAAATCGCAGAGTTGACCCCGGCCATCGTCCATGAGTTCATCGACAAGATTGTCATTTACGAGCCGGAGCAGGCGCGGGGCAACCGCCGCCAAAAGGTGGAAATCGTCTACAACAAAATCGGGGCGATAGACCTTGACCGCTGGCAGGGCGAAAGCCAAAACGCAAGCGCATAACTATCACATTATTGGGCCGGGGGCCATGGGCTGCCTTGCTCCCTTATGCACCCGGCCCATTACCACAGGGGCTGTATGCACAAACGGAACAGGTATTTGGTGAATCACAGCCATATGTGCATCTGTTATTTAACAAAGGGTACGGGCGGCACGGCATACACAGTGGATTACGCAAGGCAAAAAGGACTGGAAATTATAAATCTGGCACATCGTTGACCGATCAGTCCTGATTATAAATGATAGTCATTATCCGCGGGAACTATTGATACAGCAGATAATGCTTCATTTTTGCAAGGACATTATTCAGTTCAATCGGCTTGCCGACATGATCGTTCATACCCGCGGCCAGGCATTTATCGATGTCCTCCTTGAAGACATTGGCCGTCATGGCAATGATGGGGATGTCTTTTGATTTTGGCACATCGGACATGGCCCGGATGCGCCTTGTCGCTTCATAGCCGTCCACTTCCGGCATGTGCACATCCATGAAAATCAAATCGTATAAATCGGCGCCGCTTCTAAACATTTCACAGGCCTGACGGCCGTTTTCCGCGCAATCGATCACAATGCCGGTATCGCTGAGCAACGCGATGAGGATTTCCCTGTTAATTTCCACATCTTCGGCGAGCAGGGCGTGCTTGCCCGCGAAAATCGGTGCGGATGGAGTGCTTTCATCCGCGCCTGTCCCGCTTAAAACCGAGGATTCCGGAAGATCCCCGACATCGCCGATGCCAACCGCGGCGGTAAAAATAAACCTGGCGCCCGCGCCGAGTTCCGATTCAATCCAAGCGTTCCCCTGCATCAGGTCAATGATTTTTTTAGATATGGCAAGGCCCAGGCCGGTGCCGCCATATTTGCGGGAAATACTGTTATCCGCCTGTTCAAAAGATTTGAAGAGGCGCGCCTGCTGTTCCTTGGAGATGCCGATTCCATTGTCCGCCACCTCAATTTGCAGGACGCACTGGGACGCGTCGCCCTCGATTTTCCTGACATTGAGCGCGATGTCACCGCCTTCGGGGGTGAATTTATTGGCGTTGCTGAGCAGATTCGTGAGTATTTGCGCCAGCCGCTGCTGGTCCGTTATGATGATGTTAGGGACGTCATCCGCAACGGAAACGGTGAAATGCTGCTTTTTCTCATCGATCTTAAAGCCGACGACGGTTTGCACCTGACTGAGCAGGGATTGCAGCGGAAAAGCGGCGTTGGAAAGCTCAAGCTTGCCCGCCTCTATTTTCGACATGTCGAGCACATCGTTGATAACGCCCAGCAAGTGATTCGCGGCGTCGTTTGTTTTGCCCAGATATTCCTGTATTTTGTCTATATTATTGCTTTTTTGCGCCAGGCTTGTCATGCCGATGATGGCATTCATCGGGGTGCGCATTTCGTGGGACATGCGCGCCAGAAAACTGCTTTTGCTCTTGCTTTCCTCATCCGAGCGCAGCTGGTCGGCTCTGGTGCGCACCAAGATATAACAAAGGGAGAGCATCAGGACGGAGCCGAGAATTGACAGGACAATGCCGAGACTGTAAACCTGCTCGTAATAGCTGGCTCTCGGGATGATCACACCGATATGCCAACCGTTGAATATCGTGCGAAAGAAGGCGATGCTGTCCGTTCCGTCCGAATCAATAAAGCGCTCAGCCGCGATGGGCCGACCTGTCCTGAGCATCTCGGCCAGTTCCGGATAACCGCCGCCGGCCAGGCGCATATCGGTTGTTATGAGCGCGAAGTCGCGGTGAGACGTAAAGCGCATGGCGTCGTCCACAAGTACGCCGTAGCCGTCGTTGGCGATCTGCTGGCCGGCGATGTAATCGGTGATGCGCGTCAAATTAAGATCGATGGCAATGATGCCGAGCGCGTTGCCGATTTGATCAAAAACCTGTTGTGAAAACGATATGCACATGCCGCCGGTATCGGCGTCGATATAAGGCTCGGAGAAAAAAATCGCGTGGCCGCTTTGTTCCGCGCCGATATACCACGGGCGTTCCGGCGGGCTGTAATCGTCCGGCGGAATCCAACCGGAACCATCAAGAAATTCGCCCCGCACATACCCGTATACCTTCAGACAATCGGGCAGGGGAGAGCGCTCAGTTTTAAAAAAATTATTGGTTGTTGTCAGATAATACAGTATTTCGTCGTTATTGCGGTCCATGGCAAACATATTCTCTATGTTTTGAGTCACATTTGAGAACGTCAGTTCCGTTTCCGACAGGCTTGCCGAAACAGCGGTCTGGGTGGTGTTCATCGTTTCTTCGCCAAGCGCGAGCATTTGTCTTTGAACAATAGTGCTGACATAAAAGTAGCTGACAAGCACCATGGTCAGAAATGCGAGAAAAACAAACAGCACCTGTTGGTAATTGGCTTTTATGAGTTTTCTTGTGATCTTCAATTGATCCTCCATGCCACATCCAAGCTTTTAAGGCCAGCTTTTTAATGACGGTGCGTTCCGAGCCCTGATATCCGTGATATATCAATATTACCGTAGATTACCCGCTGATGCAAGCGGAATACGGTTTACTGCTGAAAAAACAAATGCAAATTAATGGAAAATATTCGAACACAATATAAGCGCGGCGTTTGACTGTGAAGAACGAACAAGACGCTTCGCGACGTACTGCCTGATGGTAGGGTTAAAAATGAGGCGCCTGTTTTTAACATGTTCTGCTATCAACAAAACGAAGCCTTATAAGGCTTCTTTGTATTATATGTTGCCGATCAACATACGGTTTCAATCTCTACTTCACCACTGATGAAAAGCACAATAAGCTTATTTGCTTTTTAAAGAATTAAACAATGCGTCGATGGAGATGCCTTTTTCTTCGGCCAGCTGTACAACTTTTTCAGCAAGTTCTGTTTTACGGGACATTTCCAGTTCTTTGCGCCGCTCTTTGAGAGCGCTGATTTCCTCTTGCTTTTTAAAGATTTTCGCATCAATTTCAGCGATTCTGTCATCTATCGAGCGGCGGACGCCTTTGGCCATAGTTCACACTCCATTACAAGATGTTTTTACCCTATTTTACTATATTATGGGCATGGTGTAAATATTCAGTATTATCTTGTTGTTGTCAATTGAGAATCCCACTTTTCTTAGTCAATGATCGCGCGCAGCCGATTCGTCTGCTTATCAGTGTAATAGCGATAATTGCTGTTGGGGTCGACATACTCAGGCTGTAACAAACCATTTTATTATACCTTTCATACAATAAAATACAAGGTCGAAGGTGATTGCTCTGGGTTGTGAAGATAGCCTTTTCGGGTATGTTAAAGTGAAAAGAAAAGTTAATATGGCAACGTTATAGGATATTTCTGAAAAAGCACCATCGTAAAACGACGGTGCTTAAAATAGCCTCATATTTATTTTTTAAATTGCCTTCCGTTAATATCGATTGTATAGGGCTCAGGATGAATCAGTTCCGACACGGTGACGAATATGTAGCCCTTGCTTTTGACACTGTCTATTATCACAGGCAAAGCCGCGGGCGTGTTCTTGGCCCCGCTGTGGAAAAGCATGATGGAGCCGTTCCCAATTTTGTCCATGATTCTTTTGTTCATTTGCTCAGTCGTGGGGTTTTTATAGTCAATGCTGTCGCAGTCCCATTGAATAGGAGTCATATTCTGAGATTTTATTGTGTCGATGACAAGGTCATTGTAAGAACCGGATGGCATCCTGAAGAGGCGTGGTTTTACGCCTGTAATTTTCTCTATCTTCTCATTGCACAGCTGTATTTCCTTAATAATCTCGTCGCGTCCCAGTTTTGCCAGATCCGCGTGCGTGTTGGAATGACTGCCGATTTCGTGTCCGGCGTCATATAACGCTTTAACGGATTCCGGATATTTTTTGCACCAGCTGCCAGAAACAAAAAATGTGGCCTTGACGCTTTTTTGATCCAGAATATCGATGAGATCGGGGATGTCGGTGTTATCCCACGCACAGTTGAAACCAAAAGACACCTTTTTCTCATTGGTTTCAACGCTGTATATGGGTAAACTGCGTTTGGAGGCCGACACTAAATTTGTTTTTCCATTTCCCGTTATAGCGATATAACCGAGGAAAACGGCTGCGGCCAGTATAAAAAATCTTATAAAATTAACCTTATAAACCCCGTATCTCACTTGTTTTTTACCTCCATATAGTTGTATGGTACAGTGTATGAAAATTATAGTGGGATGTATGCCGATACAAGAATATTAGCCCTTGATTTATGATTATGTGTATAGTATAATGACCTAGTAATTCTTTGACGGTGTGATGAAATTGGCAGATGTGATAGACTCAAAATCCACCATGCTTCGCCTCCACCCCGCGTCCGGAATATCGCTTGACTACGAGGGAAATCGAGATAGTCAAGCGGCGGAAAACACACTCTGTACTAACAGAATACGAACAAACCAGTCACCACATTTTTTGAAAGACATGCTTGCCGGCGTGTCGGAATGGCAGACGAGGAGGACTCAAAATCCTTTGTTGGCAACAACGTGTGGGTTCAAGTCCCACCGCCGGCACCATTCTGAATATCCTTATGGGTTTTGAAAATCCTGTAAGGATATTCTTCTTTTACAATAATATGAAGCGTGGGAGTAGCTGACAGCTACTCTCTTTCGCATATCCAGGATAATCTGAGGCCGGGGCAAATCCTCAACGCTGAGGCTTCAAAGACGTCGATGCAGTTGTAGTAGATCTCGATCTTCTGCATTCGTTCCTTGCCCATCTTTTCAGCATGGTTGATAGCGATATGATCGATAAATTCCCGCAGTACACTGTCCATGACGATCTTCACAAAGGACTCCTCATACTGCTGGGCAAATTTTGTGGTGCGCCGTAGCTCACAACGGACAACCTGCTCCCAAAAGTCTACCCGTTTAGGGGATCGCTGGAGCAAAATGTGCGCGATACGATGCAACGGCAGACTGTAAAGGCTGTCAGTGACAAGCTGAAAAAAGCTAAAGCTGAGCAGTAGCGCTCGGAGGGTACGCACAAATGATCGCAATTCTTTCCCCCGCGATGAACATGGCGCAAGCCGATACACCGCATTTGACATTGACAAAACCGGTGTTCCAAAAGAATGCGAACAAGTTGGCCAAATCCTTACAGGCATACAGCTTATGGGAGTTGGAGAGCTTGCTGAACGTGAATCCGCAGCTTGCCTTGCGGGCCTATGAAGCTTACCAAAACTTCGGAAAAGGCACAGGCTCACCGGCAATCTTATCGTTTTACGGACTCGCCTATCAGAACCTTAACGCGCAAGATTTTTCCGCCG
>JAITVU010000260.1 GCA_031285645.1 Oscillospiraceae bacterium
TATAAATACGCTTTTCCTGCACTATCATACGGCCAAATCTAAAGCGAATTGGCTACATAGCCGGAAATCGCGCCTGCGATTTTGTCGACAGGCAACGCCTCCCACAGCCCACCTGTCTCTTCGCCGCACACAATGACATGCCACGCAAGCTTTTTTGCGGCATAAAGCGCCGCACACCGGCACCGGCCCAGATAATCCAGGTTTTTTTCGTGAATATCCAGCTTTTCCCTATCGCCGCCATAACGCTTTTCAAGGAGTGTCCGGGACAGCTGCGGGGGCATGTCCAGATAAACAACGGCGTCAGGCTTCGGCAGCCTCATCTTATCATACTCAAAATCATACAGCCAGTCAATGTAGCCGGCCCATTGGGCGTCTTGCAGCTTGGCCATCTGATAGATGATATTGGATGTTGTGTAGCGGTCGGCTACAAATATTGTGCCCGCATTATAGCTTTTTTTCCATACCCGCTCGTAGCTTATATACCGATCGGCCGCGTAAAAGGCCGAGGCTGCGTAAAGATTCACATCGCCGATACCGCCGATTTCGCCATCCAGATACATTTTGACCAGCGTCGACGACTTACTCTCATAATCCGGAAATTTAAGCTGTTCGGCCTTTATACCCGATACCCGCATGGAATCAAGCAACAACGCCGTCTGTGTGGTTTTTCCACTGCCGTCCAGACCTTCTATTACAATCAGTTTCCCTCTGTTTCCCGGCATAAGCGCCGTTCACACGCATGAACGGCTTCTCCCCTTTCAGCTATTTTAAAGCGATATAAATACGCGTGATTCACAGTTCCGGTACAGTAATGCGAATTTAAAACTGTCCTTGTTTTAATTTCGCGTGATTCAATGGAAAGCCACTTTTCCTTATCATCATTGAGCTGTTTTAAAGTGGCTTTACTGTATGATCCGTCATCCCTCTCCCCTATACAGACAGGCAAATAAATATCCGGCCCGCAATAAGCCCGGACGGCTTGTCCACTTTAACGCCGACAGTTTTCACGCCGAATATAACCACCGTGTGGCCAGGCAGCGCAAAAAGCCGCCCGCTCGGGCCATAACGGCTCCGCCGGCGGCAAAAGCCGCCGGCCTGAACCATATAGGCGCTGCAGACTAATCGTCACAGCTTCCGCAGGACATGTCGTTGAGGTTTTCGGGGAAAAAGTCATTAACCGGGAATTTGATCCTTTTGAACATTTCGCAGGGATCATCCGGCGTGACTGACGTCACGCAGTCCTTCTCGGGCACGCAGTAGTCATAAGTGGGGATCATGAGCTGAACGCTGCGCTCGAGTGTGGCAATTGTGAAAAGCCCCAGCGTCACGAGAACCGTCTTGACACCCGGGGACGAACCGACAACAAATTCACCGTCGAAGAACGGCGCGATCGAATCCGGCACAGTCCCGAGAGGCTCGGAATAAGTGGGGACGCAGTCCACTACGCGGCAGCCCAAAGTGATCGGATCGACCGCCTTGACAATCGCGGTGGGCAGATTGCTGACGGAAGCCGGCTCAACCAAGCCGCGGCGGTCGCCGGAGTAGAAAGTTTTGACACTGCCCTCACTGCCGAACAGGATAACCTTTTTGGAGTGGAAGGCAAGCCCGCGCACATTGATGGGCGTCGATACGGGCGAGGTGTAAGCGCTGAAACTGATGCGGAAGTAAAATGTTATGTCCACTGCATAAAAGCCTTTGTTGAACGCGACGGGCTCAACAGTTAAGTACACATCCAGCACCTCTGCCGATTTACATTTAATCAGGGTGCTCTGATCGATTATGGACTGTCCCTGAACAGTGAAGAAAACTTGTAAATCTTCAAGGCAGTCTTTGTCGCTGCAAGAATCGAATATTCTGCCGGCTTCGATGCAAACCGCTTCTTTAAAACGGTTCGCGCCATTTACAGCGTTAGCGCTAGCCGGTACTGCAGTATTCTCTGGCATAGAAATCCTCCTAAATAATTACTGAGTTGTACTCAATATCATTTTATGAAGGAATTCATTTTTTGTGCGTAATCTCGCGCTAAAGTTTCGCGAGACGGGCAAAATTCGCCATAAGCTTCTTGACACCGGGCCCGTCAAAATCAATTTCGACGAGCAGATCCCCACCCATGGGACGCGTGGAAAGCACCTTGCCTTCGCCGAAAACTTTATGGCTGACCATGTCCCCTTGCCTGAAATTCGTCTCCCCCACGGCTTTTTGAGGCGCCGCGGCGACACCGATGGAACGCCCGCTCCTGCCGCCGACCACGGCGCTGGCCGGCGCTGGCATTTTAGGTTTTTTCTGTATGGTGCGGTCATTGGTCTCCATAAAATCTTTGGGGATTTCGCCCGTAAAACGCGACGGCCTGCTCCACACCGTCTGGCCGAATATCATCCGGCGCTCGGCGCTGAGGATTGTCAGCGCCCGCTTCGCCCTTGTAATAGCCACATAAGCGAGCCTGCGCTCCTCCTCAATTTCGCCGGGATTCATCATCGCGGATTTGCCGGGGAAAATCCCCTCGTCCATGCCCGCGATGAAGACATGCTCGAACTCAAGCCCCTTGGCCGAATGGATCGTCATCAGGATAACGGCGTCCGCATCCCTGTCGTAATTGTCAAGATCGGTGTAGAGCGCGATCTCCTCCAGAAAGCCTGAAAGGGTGGGCTCCTCGTTTTCCTGTATGTATTTCAGTATATTCGTTTTAAGCTCCATAATGTTCTCAATGCGGGAGATCCCCTCAAAGCCCTGCGCCTCGAGATAACGCAGGTAGCCCGTCTTTTCGAGGAGCTCATCCAACAACGTATCAAGGCCGCCCTGTTCGGCGTGCCCGGCCAGCGCGTCCATCATAGCGGCAAATTCCATAAGCGGACCGCTTTTGCGCTGCAAAGGCGCGTATTCGTCCGCATGGGCGATCACATGGTAAAGCGTTTCGCCGGTTATATCCGCGATTTCCTGGGCCGCCTGCAACGTTGAGGCGCCGATGCCTCTCTTCGGCTCATTGATAATGCGTGTGAGCCTGAGCGCGTCTCCCCGGTTTTCAAGCACACTCAGATACGCGACCATGTCCTTGATTTCCTTGCGCTCGTAAAAGCGCAGACCGCCGACAATGCGGTACGGGATCGCATTGCGCGCGAGCGCCCGCTCAACCGAGTTCGACTGGGCGTTCATGCGGTAAAGCACGGCATTATCCGAAAAAGCGCCGCCGTTTTTAACATTGTTCAGGATTGCGTCGGCAATGACGCGGGATTCCTCGAGCTCGTCGCGTGCGCGCACAAGCCTGATCTGGTCGCCGTCGCCCGCGCTTGTCCATAAGTTCTTGCCCTTCCGCGCCGTATTGTTGGCAATAACGGCATTTGCGGCGCTCAATATATTCTGGGTGGAGCGGTAGTTCTGCTCCAGACGTATCACTTCAGCGCCCTCAAACTGGCTCTCGAAGCTCAAGATGTTTTCAATCGTCGCGCCGCGGAATTTATAGATGCTCTGGTCGTCGTCGCCCACCACACATAAATTGTGGTGTTTGGCGGCAAGCAGGCTGATCAATTTATACTGCGTCTGGTTTGTGTCCTGATACTCGTCGACCATGATGTACTTAAATCTGTTTTGGTAATAATCGAGAATATCGGGATTGGCCAGGAATAGGCGCACGGTATTGACGATGATGTCGTCAAAATCAAGGGCGTTCGCCGCCCTGAGCGTATTCTGGTAATAATCATAAACTTTGGCGATACTGGCCATCCTGTAATCGTTGCCCGCCGCGGCGGCCATTTCCCGGGCTGTCTGCATCACGTCTTTCGCCCTGCTGATCGTCGACAGGACGGCGCGCGCGGGAAGCACCTTTTCCTCGATGCGGCACTCCTTGAGGCCATCCTTGATCACGCGCAGTGAATCGTCCGTGTCGTAGATGGTAAAATTGCCGCCGTAACCGATCGCGCCGATATCGCGGCGCAAAATGCGCACGCATAGCGAGTGAAACGTCGAGGCGTGAATATCCGCCGCGACAGGTCCCAGCCGCTCCTCCAAACGCTTTTTGAGTTCCCCCGCCGCCTTGTTTGTGAATGTGATGGCAAGGATGTTCCACGGCCTGACAGGGTCATCGGCGATGATATCCCCCAGTCCCTCGCTGTCCGTGCGCTCTCCCTTGGCATATTGCTCAAGGAAAG